>JADGNT010000128.1 GCA_017883345.1 Candidatus Solibacter sp.
CGCGTGATATTGTGCTGTTCCCGGCTGCTAACGCTCCCTTACGGTCGCGGCTCTGATCGGAGCCGCGACCGTAAGGGAGCGGTCTTGCAATAGCACCGACTCTCGCGGTCAGGGTACTAGTACTTCACAGATCGTTTTTCAATACGATGCGATAGCGCGCCTTGCCGGCCTCCAGATGTGCCATGGCTTCATTGGCGCGGCTCATCGGGAACTCTTCGGTCACCGGGCGTATGCCATGGCGGGCGCAGAACTCCAGCATGGTCGCCACCGTGCCCGGCGCGCCGGAGGGAGACCCGCCCACCGAGCGCTGCCCGGCGATCAGGGGGAAGGCGGCGATCGCCATCGGCGCGGGGACAACTCCCACCACATGCAGATGCCCTTTGGGAGCCAGCGCACTGATGTACTGCGACCAGTCGAGGGACACGGCCACCGTCGATAGGATGAAGTCGAACGAGCCAGCCACCTTCGCCAGTTCCCCGGCGGAGTGCGTGTCCACCACGCGATGCGCGCCCATCCGGCGCGCCTCTTCGGTCTTGCCCGCCGAACTCGTGAACGCCGTCACGTCGCAACCCCACTTGTTGAGGAATTGCAATGCCAGGTGGCCCAATCCGCCGATGCCGATTACGCCCACACGATCCGTGGGCCGCACGTTGTGCTGCACCAGCGGATTGAAGACCGTGATCCCGCCGCAAAGCAAGGGGCCGGCCACCGCGGCGTCCAACGCTTGCGGGATGGGCGTGGCCCAACTCCAGTGACAGCGCACTCGAGTGGCGAACGCGCCGTGCCGGCCCACGATGGTCATCGCCAAACTGCGGCACATGTTGTGGTCGCCCGAAAGGCACGGTGGGCACGCCATGCAGCTTCCGGCATTCCAGCCCAACCCCACGGTTTGCCCCGGGCTGACCAGTTTCGCGCTCCGCCCGATGGCAGACACCGTCCCGATGGCTTCATGTCCGGGCACGAACGGGTACTGCGTCATCTGCCACTCGTTGTGGAGCATGGAGAGGTCGGAGTGGCAGATGCCGCAGTATTGCACTTCGATTTCCACCTGTTCGTCACCAAGGGGGCCCGGATCGTAGGAAAATGCTTCCAGTAGCGCGTGCGCCCGGGGCGCCGCCAATGCACGAATGTCAGACATGACCTTAGGATGACACGCGGGGCTGGCACGATGCACGCGCTCATTCTGATATGGTGAAGCCGTAACCGGATGTGCATTCGATGAACCGACGTCAATTTCTCTGCGCTTCGCTGCCTCTGCTGGCGCAGTCCCGTGCCGCCGCCGCCGCGCGCCTTCCCAACATCGTCTATATGTACGCCGACGATCTCGGCTACGGCGACGTCAGTTGCTACGGCGCGACGCGCGTCCAGACGCCGAATCTGGATCGCGCGGCGGCCGCCGGCGTGCGTTTCACCCATGCGCACTCCTCGTCCGCCACCTGCACGCCGTCGCGCTATTCGCTGCTCACCGGTGAGTACGCCTGGCGCCACCAGGGCACGGGGGTACTTCCGGGCGACGCGTCGCTGATCGTCCAACCCGGGCGCTACACGCTCCCCGCCATGCTGAAAGAGGCCGGCTACCGGACTGGCGTGGTGGGCAAGTGGCATCTCGGCCTGGGCGCCCGCAACCTCGACTGGAATGGCGAGATTGCCCCGGGCCCTCTCGATGTCGGTTTCGACTACTCCTTTATTTTCCCCGCCACCGGCGACCGCGTGCCCTGCGTGTTCGTGGAGAACCGCCGCGTGGTGAACCTGGATCCCAACGATCCCATCCGCGTGGATTACGACCACCCCTTCCCCGGCGAACCGACCGGCGCGGCCAATCCCGAACTGCTCAAGCTGCAGCCCAGCCACGGCCACGACAACAGCATCGTCAACGGCATCAGCCGGATCGGCTACATGACCGGCGGTAAGGCGGCGCGCTGGGTGGATGAGGACATGGCGGACACCATCACGGGCAAGGCCGTGTCGTTTCTGGAACAGAACCGCGCGCGGCCGTTTTTCCTCTATTTCGCGACGCACGATATCCACGTGCCACGCGTGCCGCACGCGCGCTTCGTGGGCAAGACCGGGATGGGTCCGCGCGGCGACGCCATCGCCGAACTGGATTGGTCCATCGGCCGCATTCTCGATACTTTGGACCGCTTGAAACTGACGCGCGGCACGCTATTCGTCTTCTCCAGCGACAACGGCCCGGTGGTGGACGATGGCTATCGCGACCAGGCCGTCGAGAAGTTGGGCGATCACAAGCCGGCCGGCCCGCTGCGCGGCGGCAAATACAGCGCCTACGACGGCGGTACGCGGGTGCCCTTCGTGGTGCGGTGGCCGGGCGGCGTCAAGCCGGGCGTTTCGGCGGCGCCGCTCAGCCAGGTGGACCTGCTGGCCAGTTTTGCCGCGCTCGCCGGGCGCAAACTGCCCGAAGATGCCGCGCCCGACAGCTTCAACCTGCTGCCCGCGCTGCTCGGCAAATCCAGCCAGGGACGGCCGCACATCGTGGAACATGCCACGGCTCTGTCGCTGATCGTTGACGACTGGAAGGTGATCCAGGCCCACAATGGGCCCAAGCGCAACCAGACGGGCAACGAGATCGGCAACGATCCCCAGCCGCAATTGTTCAACCTCGCCAATGACCTCGCGGAGCAGAACAATGTCGCCGCGCAATATCCCGCCAAGGTGAAGGAGATGCTGGCCATGCTCGCGCAGATTCAGCAGGACGGCCGCTCGCGCCCGCGGTGAACGCGTTGACGCGCGCGTGGCGCCCGCTTCCGGCGGGCTAGTCCAATTGGGCGGCGTTGATCTCGATCACGTTGCGGTCGGGGTCGAGAATGTAGATCTGCGGGAACCCCGCCCTGGCGTGCGGCTGTAGGATCATCCGTTGGAACGGGTCGCCGGTGGCATCCTCGCGATAGCCTTTCGACCGCAGGTACTCCACCGCATGCCGGTAACTTGCGACCCGGACTGCGAAATGCCCATCGCGGGTATCCAGCCCCTTGCCGGTGCGGAAGGTCGAGTGGGGGTGGACGATCAGATGTACCTGTTGGGACGCGCCGGCGGAAAACCAAGCCCCGGGGAAGTCGAAGGGAGGCCGCGTGAGTTCTTCCAGCCCCAGAATCTGGCTGTAGAATCGCCGCGAGATCTCCAGGTCTGTTACCCCCAGACTCACGTGGTGAATGGCTTCGATCTTCATATTCGGATGCCGTGTCCTTTCATGGTATAACTCGAAGACCTCCCTCAGCCACCTCAACTCCATGGTCAACTCGCGGTGGTGTCACCCACTTGCCGATGCTTCTCCCGATCCGCGGGTAGCCAGCGGTGCAGCGTTGCCCTCAGCGTTTCCATGCGGATTGGCTTGAGCAGAATGTCGTCCATACCGCTGGCTAGACAATCATCGAGGCACTCCGCACCGGTTTCCGCCGTCATGGCGATAATCGGGGTGTGGCGATCCGGCGGTTCGCGTTGGCGAATCTCGATGGCTGCCTCCGGCCCGTTCATGAATGGCATCTGGCAATCCATCAAGACCAGATCGTAGGGCAGCAGGAGCAGCATTTCCACGGTTTCACGGCCATTTGCCGAAACGTCCGTTCTCACGCCGAGGCTCTCTAACATGCGAACTGCCACCTTCCGATTGATGGCGTTATCGTCGGCCACCAGCACGCGCGCCGGGGAGTGGTCCGTTGCACGTTCGGCCCGCGGCTCCAACTGAGCCGCCAGCGCCGCCAGGCTGCGCTTCGACCACGCGCTGGACAGCGCCTCAAACAGTTGGGATTGGCGGATCGGCTTGACCAGGCAGGCGTCTACGTGGGCGCCTTCCAGGCGCCGCACTTCGGGCCAACTGCCGATGGAAACCAGCATTACCATGATCGTGTTGTGTGTCGCCGGGTCACTCTTGACCGCCGCCGCGAGCGCGGCGCCGTCCATGTCCGGCAATTGAAAATCGGCGATCAGGAAGTGGTACGGGTCACCGGTCCGATGCGCCGCCCGGATTTCTTCCAGTGCCTGTACGCTGCCGGCGAACCTGGTGTCGCGCATCCCCCAACTGGAGACCTGCTTGTGGACCACGCGGCGATTGACTTCGTTGTGGTCCACAATCAGGGTGCGCAGTCCCTCCAGGTTCGAAGATGGAACCGTATTGGGCGGCGGCTGCGGATCGACCGTCAAGGGCAAGCTGAACCAGAACTTCGAGCCCCGGCCGGGGGAGCTTTCGGCGTGAATCGAACCACCCATGAGTTCGACCAGTTGTTTGGAAATCGCCAGCCCCAGGCCGGTTCCTCCGTAGCGCCGGGTGCTGGAGGTGTCCGCCTGGGTGAACTTCTGGAAGAGGTTTGCCAGTTGTTCGGGCGCCACGCCGATTCCCGTGTCGGTCACGGAGATGCGGATTTGCGCGCTGCCGGGCGCGCGGCTGGCATACTCCGCGGCGATCAGCACGTGCCCCTTTTGAGTGAACTTGACCGCATTTCCGGCAAGGTTGGTGAGAACCTGGCGGATGCGTCCGCTGTCGCCCAGCAATTGACGGGGCACGCCGGGCGGAAAATCCACGATGAGTTCCAGGTTCTGGGCTTCCGCCTGGGGCTCCAGGAGTTCCGCCACTTGCTCCACCAGCAATTGCAGATCGAAGGCGTGAGGCACAATCGTCAGGCGGCCCGTCTCGATCCTGGAAAAGTCGAGAATGTCGTCGATCACGATGAGCAGCGCGCTGCCGCTCTTGCGCACCAGTTCGGCGTACTCGCGTTGCTCGGCGGTCAACTCGGTGTCCAGCAGGAGGCCGGCCATGCCCATCACGCCATTCATCGGCGTGCGGATCTCGTGACTCATGTTGGCCAGAAACTCGCTCTTGGCCCGGCTACCTGCTTCCGCCTGCTGGCGCGCCACGCGCAAGCGGCGCACCAGCCAGACCATCACGGCGAAGGCTCCCGCCAAGGCCACCCACGCGCCGATCAGGACCATCTGGTATACCATAGCGCGATGGAAGGCGAAAACCGTGAGGGCCTCGCCGGTGATCCGCGAGTTCCATCGGAAATCGATGTCCACCAGTGCGCCTTCCTCCGCCAGGCGCCCGATCGCTTCGCGCAGGCGGTCGGCGGCCGAGCGTGCCTGGCGGCTTTCTTTGCGGGCGCCGATACCGAACCAGTAATTGGCGCCGTCCAGCGGCTGGACGCGCAAATCCCGCTGCGCGCACGGCGCGTGATGCGCGACCGTGATCGAGTTCAGCGAAAGAAGGCCGCCCGCGGCAGCGCCGCTGCACACCGCGCTCATTACGTCGGCGACGGTCCGCTCCGCCAGTAACGGGGAATTGGGAAAGAACTTGTCCGCCGTGTGTCTGTCGCTGCTGATGTACAGGGTGGCCGCCACGGTTTTTCCGGCAAGGTCCGATGGCTGCCGGATATCGAGCGCCCGCGGGAAGACCATCGCATACCCCATGCGCGACCATGGGGCGGTGATGTAGAGGAATTTCCGTCTCTCCGGTAGATCTGCCATCAGCGGCCAGAGGTCTACCTGCCCCGAGACCAGCGCCTTCTCGGGTCCGTCCGGCGCGAAGACCCATTCCAGGGGAATGCCCTCGCGTGCCGCGGCGGCGCGCAGCAGATCCACGGCGGGACCGGCCGGCCCGCCCGCGGCGTCCGGAAAATGATAGGGTGGGGAATTCTGGAACCCGATCTTCAGCGGCGTTTGCCTCCCTCCCTGCGCGGCGGCCGGCGAGACGCCCCACAGGAGCAGGAGTTGACAGACCACAAAAACCGATGGTCTGTCCCACCGGCGATGGCGGCGTCTGGCAGTGATGCTTCGCACTTCCATGAAAAAGCAATCGGCTGTTTGCAGGTTTTGGTTTAGTGGCGAGGCTAGGAAATTTCGGGAATCGAGCGCCGGGCCACGGTAGTAAGCTAGTGGTAGGCAGGGTTGGCGGATTTTCAGGCCCGCACCTTGCGCAGCCAACCGAGTGGGCGACCATGAACACCGCTTGCGACCATCCCCGGCTCTTCCCGCCCCACGCCAACCTGAGCGATGCCGTCAACAGCAACATCGTGCAATCCGAGATGGAGGGCGGTGTCCACCTTCAGGATCTTTCCCCGGGTACCATTCTGGAAGTGCGAACCCAGAATCGCGCTTACACCATTCTGTACAAGGGATGGGACCAGGCGCTGATCTCGGGCCATCCGGTGTTCTGCCCGCGGCCCGTTCCGGTTACCATCCACGGATCCACCTGGGGCGGATCGATGCTTAAAGCCCGGTTCATCGGACGCGGCATGCGCCTGGAGTTCGGCCACGCGGAGTTCGACCCGATCCGCACGTCCGTGATTTTGGACGTGCGCTCGCGCTAGGCGGCGGGACCGCTACATCACGCGCTGGGTGGAGACCGGCTGCGACTCGCAGCGGTACAGGGTCTCAAGCAGGTCGAATTCCGCGCTCTCCGCGGGGACAAACTGCTCCGCGAAGTCCAGTTTCACGACTTCACAGTCTTCCGAAACCCAGACCTGGTTGACCAGGCGAAACTCGGCGGCGTCGTCCGAATCCTTGACGGCGACGCGCACCAGGCGGTCACCGAAAGCGAGCACGAGTCCCTGGAGCACCCGGCCGTTGTTGTAGTGGATGTAGATCATCTGACCCCATCATGCCTCCTGCCACCACATTCGGGTAGTGCCGCACGTACCAGCGCTGTACTAGTAGCACGGCCTAGCCGATTAGCACTAACACCTTGGTTAATCAGGGTTTTGCTTAGGCCGAGTAGTATGTTTCGTGAACTTTTCCGATCCCCCCCGCGTAAGCACCCATCAGCGGCATGTGGGGCGTCGCGCGTGCGATGTCCATTTGAAGGTGATCTGATGAACAGTTTTTCTCACGCAGTCCGGGTGCTTGCCAAGAAGCCGGGTTTCACCGCAGCCGCCGTGCTGGTGCTGGCTCTGGGTATTGGCGCCAATACGGCGATTTTCAGCCTGGTGAACGCCTTTCTGCTGAAGCCGCTGGCGATCCACAAGCCCGAGGAACTGGTGGGGCTCTACAGCCGAGATACGAAAAAACCCGACAGCTATAGGGCGTTCTCCTACCCCAACTTCGTCGATCTCCGAGGGCAAGGCGGCGTTTTCACCAGCCTGGCGGCCCACAACCTGGCGCTGGTGGGCCTCACCGAAGGCGACTCCACGCGCCGCCTGTTCGCCGACCTGGTCTCGTCGAACTACTTCGAAACCATGGGTGTCCCGCTGTTCCGCGGCCGCGTGTTCACCGCCGAAGAGGAACGCCCCGGCAGCGCCCGCCCGGTGGCGATCGTCAGCTATTCCTTCTGGAAGCGCCACGGCGCCGATGCCGCCATGCTCGGCCGGTCTCTCCGCCTCAACGGGCGCTGGTATACGGTGGTCGGCATCACCCCGGAGGGATTCACCGGCACCACCGCCCTGGTCAGCGCCGAACTCTACGCGCCGCTGGGCGTCTACCAAGCCCTGGCCAACGATTTCGACAACCGCGGCCACGCGCTGGCCGCGCGCGATAACCACGCCTTGATTGCCGTGGCGCGGTTGCGTCCTGGCGTGACCCTGGCCGCCGCCGATGCGCAACTCGCCGGGGTCGCCGCGGCGATGCAGAAATCCTGGCCGGTGGAGAACAAGGACCAGACGCTACTGGTGCGCCCCCTCTCCCGGCTGAGCGTCTCCACCGCCCCCGGGTCGGACAAGGGACTGGCGGTGCCCGCCATCCTCCTGCTCTGCATGGCGGCGGTGGTTCTGCTGATCGCTTCCCTCAACGTAGCCAATATGATGCTGGCCCGCGGCGCGGCCCGGCGTAAGGAAATCGCCATCCGCCTGGCGCTGGGCGGGGGGCGGCGCGATATCATCCTACAACTTCTTTCGGAGAGCCTGATGCTGGCGTTGGTGGGCGGCGCCGCCGGCCTGTCGATTGCCTGGTGGAGCACCCCTGTGCTGGTGAGCTCGATGGCCCGGCTGGCCCCGCTCGACCTGGTCTACAGCGCGACGCCGGACCTGCGGGTGCTGGCCGCCACCTTCGGCTTCTGCCTGTTCAGCACGTTGCTATTCGGCGTGGGACCCGCCTGGAATCTCTCGCGTCCGGATCTGGTTACCGATCTTAAGGATGGCGAACGTGGCGGGAGCGGCGGAAAGCGTCTCTTCTCCCGCGGCAACCTTCTCGTCATGGGCCAGATCTGTCTCTCGCTCACGCTACTGACCGCGGCCGGCCTGTTCCTGCGCTCTGCCCTGCGCGCCGCCGATCTGGCTCCTGGATTCCGCATCGCCAACTCGATTGTGGTGGAAGTTGACGCGAGCCTCGCCGGCTACGATCAGACCCGCGGCCGCGAAACCTATCGCGCGTTGCTGGCGCGCCTCAAATCTCTACCCGGGGTGGAGTCGGCGTCTCTCGCCGCCACCGTCCCCTTCGGCATTACCTCCAATGGAGGTAGCATCCGGCGCGCGGACAGCGATCCCGCCGACAGGCGAAACCTGGTCCACTGCCGGTCCAACGTCGTCGATCCGGACTACTTCCAGACCATGGGTATCGCATTGCTGCGCGGCCGATCATTCCTGCCGGCGGAAGCTGCCGCGCGCTCCGCCGTAGTGCTCGACCGCCTGGCGGCCAGCCGTTTGTGGCCGGATGGCGACGCCCTCGGCAAACACATCTTGTGGGAAGGGGAGGTGGCGGGAAAAGCGCGCGAGAGGGAGGTTGTCGGAATCGTGGCAACTGTGCGGGAGCACATCGTTGGCAAGGGTGAATCTCCCCATGTCTACACGCCGTTTGGCCAGGAATATCAGTCGGATATGATTGTCCACCTGAAGGCCAGATCCGAATCCGGGATGCTGGAAAGCGTGCGCCGCGAGATCCGCGGGTTCGATGCCGCGCTCCCCGTGCTGGCGCTGAAGACCATGCGGCAACACCTGGAGGGCAGCGCCGACCTGTGGATCGTGCGCACCGGCGCCACGCTGTTCAGCATCTTCGGCGGCGTGGCGCTGTTGCTGGCCGTGATCGGCCTATACGGCATTCGTTCCTACACCGTGGCCCGGCGCACGCGCGAAATCGGCATCCGCATGGCCCTCGGCGCCTCAGCCAGCGATACCCTGCGCCTGGTGGTGCGCGAGGGCGCCGCCTTGACCGCGATCGGCGCCGCTGCCGGTCTCACGCTCTCGTTCCTGCTGGGGAAGGTGCTGGCTGGCATGTTGTATGAGGTGAGCGGAAGCGACCCTGTCGTGTTCCTGGCAGCGCCCACGGTGCTGAGCGCAGTGTCGCTGCTCGCCTGCTACGTCCCGGCGCGCCGCGCCGCCCGCGTGGACCCCATGATCGCCCTGCGCTACGAGTAGGTTGGGGCATATACCGCAGCGCGGGTCTCCCCATTTCCGATTTAGCGATTTGTAAACCACGTAAATGTGGTGTTTATAAACGATCACAGCAGCCCCACCTTCTTGTGGGACCATGCTAAGCCACTGGCTGTCAACGTAATGCGAGGATTCCCGACCATCCTTTACCTGGCGTGCGTTAAATACCCCTTGCATTCCAGCGTAAAATCCACGACAATTTACGGCATTAACCTAATTACGGACCTTTAGATGCCCATTAAGGTGGGCTTTGCTTTGGTATGAAGGGGTTGCCGCTTTTGAGGTGCGCTTTCCAATTCGTCAAGTGCGGTTTCCACGCCGAGGGCGCGGCCCTAACTTTCACTGGATTTGGACT
>JADGNT010000129.1 GCA_017883345.1 Candidatus Solibacter sp.
CGCCTCTACCGACAGCACCAGCGTCACGCCCGCCTTGGCGGGAAAGCGGAAGTAGTCGCGGTCGGCGTCCAGAATCTGCCCGTCGATCACCACCGGCAGCGAAGCGATCTTCTGCGGCGCGCTCTTCTCGGAATTCGGCTCCACTTCGGTGATCTCGGGCAATTCGCCCACGATGAAGCGGAAGCGGTTGGACACGCCGCCAGAGTTGAGGATGCGCAGTTCGCGCTCGCCCGGTTCGGCATCGCGCGCGATGGCGAGCGAGAACTTCACCTTGTTCGGCTGGCTGCCGTCGATGACCTTGCCGGTGACTCCGCCGCCGGTCACCAGCACGGTCTCGGGCACGATGCTGGTGCCCGACGCGGTGACTTCGATGGTGGTGCCGCGCTGCCCGCCGGCGGGGTAGATCCACCCCAGCACCGGTTGCACCGGCTCCAGCAATGGCGGCGCGGCCGGAGCTTTCTTGGCGGCCTGCTGCGCGTTCTTGTTGGCCGCCGCGGCGTCCTGTTTGGCCTTCTTCTCTTTGGCCACCTTGGCCGCGTCGCTGTCCTGCTGCGCGCCGGTCACCAGGACCAGCATGGCCGACAGCAGCAGCAGCGGAAGCCAGCGTTTGTGGTGTGTGGCGCAGGCACTCATGCCTGCCGCGTCCCCACTCATGGGGACGCTCGCTAAGCGTGTCGAGACGAGTCTCGACACGGCAGGCACGAGTGCCCGCGCCACGTCGGCTGGCTTCATGGTTGCGTCGCCCCTTCGCCCAGGGTCAGCAGCAGTTTCCCCGCGGGACCCCAGATCTTGATTGTTCCATCGCCGCTGCCCGACGCCAGACGCAAACCGTCGGGGCTGGCCGCCACCGAATACACCCAGTCCGTGTGCCCGGTAGCGGTCGCGATGGTGTTGCCGCCGGGGCCCATCAGGCGGACCGTCTTGTCGGTGCAGCCCACCACCATGCGCGAGTGCGGCTGCGCTTTGGCGAACGTCACGGCGAGCGGCATGCAGGCGCCGGTATCCATCGGCCGGGTCTGCATGATCTGGTTGCGCATGCCGGGCCGCGAGGAATCGATTTCCGTAAACGCGCCTTGGGTGCGCCACACACGGACGGAGCGCTCTTCCGGCCCGCCCACCGCGAAGGCCAGCAGATCGCCTTCGGTGGCGAAGGCCACGCCGCTGACCGGCTCGGTGATCTGCACCGGCAACTGGAACGCCTCCTTCCAGGTGTCGGTCTTCCAGATACGCGCCGTCTTATCCGCGCTGCTCGTTGCCAGCAGTTTGCCGTCCGGCGAGAAGGCGAGGCCGGAGATCCAATCCGTGTGCCCCTTCAACTCCAGCGGCGGCGCTTTGGTCTCCAGGTTCCACACGCGGACCGTGGCGTCCGTGCCGCCGGTGGCCAGCCACTTGCCGTCGGCGGAGAACGCCACCGCCAGCATTTCATCCTTGGCCTGCTCGATGGGTGTAATCGCGCCGGTCCCTAGATCCAACAGCGCGACCGTGCCGGAGCGTCCCGCGACGCCGGCGGCCACCGCTAGCCGGCGGCTGTCCTTGCCGAACGCCACGGCGCGGACCTGGCCGGAGAGCCCGCCCAGCTTGCGTACCAGCTTGCCGTCGGCGGCGTCCCACAGGCGGACTTCCTGGTACCCGCCGGAGACGAGCGTCTTGTTGTCCGGCGAGAACGCGAGCGCGGTGACGGGGACTTTCGGCTCGGCGGCGCAGAGGGTGAGGGCGAGGAGGAGGAACCCTAGTACTGCTGTCTTGCAAGCTGGCTGAGACCTTGTGGGGCAGGCAATCTTGCCTGCGGACGCGCTTTCCAGCGCGTCCCTCCGAGCTTTGCTCGGATGCGCCGGCTGGAAAGCCGGCGGCAGCCAGGATTGGCTGCCCCACATCACATGATCTCCGTCAGCAGGCCGCCCGATTGCACATTGCCGCCGGCCAGCGGACTGACGTACGCCACGCACCCTTGCGGATGTGGCAACCTGCCGTGGGGATCGATGCCGAGCAGCTTGTATATGCTGGCGGACAGATCCCACGGATAGACCGGGCGGTCGCGGATGGTCTCGCCGCGCGCATCGGTGGAACCGATCACCTGCCCGCCCTTGAATCCACCGCCCGCCACCACGGCGGAGAACGCGTTGGCCCAGTGATGGCGTCCGCCGAACCAGGGCGCCTCATTGGCCACCCGCGGGGTGCGCCCGAACTCGCCGTACCAGGTGACCACGGTTTCGGGCAGCAGGCCGCGCTGCGCCAGGTCTTCGAGCAGCGCCGAAATCGCCTGATCCTGAATCGGCAGCTTCTTGCGCATCGCCTCGAAGTTGTCTTTGTGGGTGTCCCAGCCGCCGTCGTTGATGGTGATGAACGGGACGCCCGCCTCCACCAGCCGCCGGGCCAGCAGGCAGGATTGCCCGAACTGATTGCGGCCATAGCGATCGCGCACCGCGTCCTTCTCCTCGGAGAGATCGAACGCCTTGCGCGCGTCGCCCAGAATCAGCCCGTAGGCCTTCTGCTGGAACTCGTCCATCTCGCGATAGACTTCCTGCTTATCCGCCTGCGCCGCCAGCGCGTCCACCGATTTCAGCAGGCCGCGCCGCTCGTTGATGCGCTGCTCCGTCATGCCGCGCGGCGGCACCAGGCCCTGCACACGGAAGTTGGGGTTGTTGGGGTCGCCGCCCGGCGCGAAGGTCTTGGACCCGTTGCCCAGGAAGCCGGCTTCGCTGAAGCGTCCCAGCGGATTGGTCAGCGTGATATACGGCGGCAGGACACTTTTCTCCCCGTTCTTGAGCGCGGCTTTGAGTGCGACGACGGCGCCCATCGCCGGGTAGACCAGTTCCGCCGTGGGCTTGCTGCCGGTCTGCATGATGTAGGCCGCGGTCTCGTGCCCGTTATCGCCGTGCGTCATGCTGCGGATGATGGTGTACTTGTCGGCCTGTTTGGCCGCCAGCGGCAGCAATTCGGAGATCGCGATTCCGTTGACGTTGGTGGGCAGCGTGCGGCGCAAGGGGCCGGTGAAATCCTCGCCCGCGTTCGGCTTGGGATCCCAGGTATCGGTCTGCGTGGGTCCGCCGGCCATCCAGAGCTGGATCACCGATTTCGCCCTGGGGGCCGCGGCTGCCGCTTGCCCCTTCAGCCGAAACCAATCCGCCGTGGTGAGCCCGATCAAACTCGCCGCCCCGACTCTCAGGAACCCTCTACGACCCGGTATGTCCAGCATGGTTGCACCCGCTCAGTGATTGAATTCAAATTCCTTGGCGTTCACCAGCGCCCAAGCCACATCCTGCACGGCCTGCGCCCGGGCGGCTTTCTTCCCCGCCAAATACTCCATCAATCGCTGCTTCTCGTCCGCCGTGGGGAAGCGCGAGACCGAACTCAGATAGATGTCGTCGAGCACGTCGCCATCGTTCTTCGCCAGAATCCGTTTGAGGTGCGGGCTGCTCGATACCTTGCCCTCGAGTTGCTCCGAGTTCAGCAGATACAGGGCCTGCTTCAGCGTAACATCGCTATTGCGCTCCGTCTCGTACGGCGTATCGCGCGGAGGCCGGCCGAACAGGTCCAGGAAATTGCACTCGGTGTTGCCGTCGGAAATCTGGGTAGCGCGGAAGTTGGCCGGCCAGTTGGAATACGGCTCCGGGATGATGCTGCGAAACTTCTCGCTGGTCTCGGTGAACTGCGAGATGGCGTCCAGCATCTGCTCCGCGCCCAGGCGCTTCACCGTGTAATGGGAGAACAGGGTGGTGTCGCGCGCGTTCCACTGGTTGGGTTCGCTCGCGAGCTGGTAGGTCCGCGAATTCAGGATCAGGCGGTAGACGTGGCGCAAGTCGTACTGGTGTTCGGTGAGTTGGCTTTCCAGGTACGCCAGCAGTTCCGGATTGCCCGGCGGATTGGTGGGCCGCAGATCGTCCGGCTCGTGGACGATGCCGCGCCCCAGCAGCCAGAACCAGATGCGGTTGACGATTGCCTTGGCGAAGTAGGGATTGCCCGGCGCGGTGAGCCATTGGGCGAGTTGCCCGCGCGGATCTTCCTCGGCGCCCACCTTGACGGGCGCGCCGGCGCCGGGTAGCCGCGGTTCCACAACGGCGCGCGTCCGCGGGTGCTTCAAGTTCGCGCGGAAGTCCGTGAAGACGATCTCTTCCTTCCACTCCTGGGTGGACTTATAGTTGACGCGGGCGAAGAACGCGCCGAGGCCCAGATCGTCGTCCAGCGTCCAGCTCTCCTGGGGATGGGCGTGGCAGCGGGCGCAGCCGATGCGCTCGCCCATGAAGACGAGCGCGGTGGTCTCGCCCAGGGTGCGCGCGTCCTTACTGGGTACGGCGCGCACGAAATTCGCCGGGCCCACGCGGAAATTGCTGCCCGTCGCGGTCAGCAGTTCGCGGGCGAACTGGTCGTAGGGCTTGTTGGCGGCCAGGCTGTCGTGGACCCACTGGTAGTAGACCGCCACCGCCTTGGGCCAGACGCGCACCGGATACTCGCTCTTGATGCGCAGCAGGTCGCCCCACTTGAGCGCCCAGAAATCGTTGTACTCCTCGCGCCCGAGCAGGCTATCGATCAGTTTGGCGCGATCCGGTTTGGCCAGGAACGCGCGGGCTTCCTCGGCGGTGGGCAGGATGCCGATCGCGTCCAGGTAGACGCGGCGCAGGAAAGCCTCGTCGGTCGCCAGGGGCGAAGGCGGAACTCCCATGGCTTTGAGCTTGTTGTAGACCAGCTCGTCGATGCGGTTGTTGGCTGCCAGCTTGGGGAAGGGCTTGGGCCCGGGCTGCGGTATGGCCAGGCGCAGGACGGCGGACTTGCGCTGGTAGGTGACGACGATGGCCGCGTCGCCCGCGTCTTCAGCGCGCACCAAGCCCTCGGCGCTGACGCTGGCGATCTTCGGGTTCGAGGTGTGGTACCCGGCATCGGCCGTCACGTCGCGCACCTGGCCGTCGGAGAAGATGGCGGTGACCAGCAGGCGTTGGGTCTGGCCCTTGGCGAACTGGCGCTCGTCGGGGTAGAGCTTCAGATCGGCGATCTGGGCGTTTACCCGATTACTCCAAGGCGCCCCGCCATTCAGCCAGGTGAGCAGAATGTCGGCTTCCCGCGTACCGGCCTTGGTTCCGGGGTGGCCGAGCCCTCCGGTAGCCTTGAGGTAGACCAGGCTGTCGCGCGGGTCGGCGCGATTGATGCGCCGCCCGCCGCTGGCTTTGGTCAGGGCTTCGAAATCCGCCTCGGCATCGCCGCCAAACAGGGAAAGGCGCAGCCCGCCTTTACCGCGAGCCGCGCCATGACACTGTGCCGTATTGCACCCGAGCTTACTCAACAGGGGACGGACTTCGGTCACGAAGGCGGCCGATTGGGTGCGCGAGCCCTTCACCGTGACGTGCAGCTTCTGCTTTTTGCCGTTGGCGTTGAGCTCGATATTGGCCTCGCCGTCGGCCAGCGGCGTGACCACACCCAGCTTGCTGACCGCCGCCACCTTGGAATTCGACGACTTGAACTGGGTCTGCCCGGTGACATCGTGGAGCGAGCCGTCGGCCAGCTTTCCCGTGACCACAATGCGCTCGGATGCCCACTTGCCGGCCAGGACGAAATCCCCGGGGGCGGCCTGAATCCAGGTGAGCTTGAGCTTCGGCTCCTTGGCGAAGGCGAGAACCGTCAGGCAGAGCAGAAGGGCAAGGGGGCGCAGGCCGGTCATGCCTACACCCTAGGATCGGTCCGGAACATGGCGATGGCTTCGATTTCGATCAGCAGTTCCGGGCGGCAGAGAATCGCTTGGATTCCGGTGGAAGCAGGCACGGGGTCGAGTTCCTGCTCTCGAAAAAACTCGGTGCGTTCCGCGTTGAATGCCTCGTAGTCGCGCTCGATATCGCGCAGGTAGCAGGTGGTGCGCACGATGTCGTGCCAGGTGGCGCCTTCGGCTTCGAGCAGGCCGGTGATGTTCTGGTAGGTGCGGCGCAACTGAGCGCGGAAGTCGCCGATGTGGACGCTGCGTCCCTGCTCGTCGATGCTCGCTGTCCCCGAGATCAGGAGGATGGTGAGACCGTTCAGGTCGATCCGCATGCCGCGGACAAAGGAGCTCGGTCGGGCGTAGTCGTAGGCCTCGTTGAGGACGCGGAGGTTGGTGATGGCGCGTTTTTCCACAGGCAGTGCCGCCAGATTTTGCAGGAGTTCGGCTTCCAGAATCATGCCTAATAATACCCAAATATCGCGGGAAGTTGCTGTAAAACCCGACACTTACACTTTTTTACATGAACGGCGGGGAGTTGGGGAGGTGTAGGGTGGTGAAATGCGATGAAGCGCATTTTGGCGCTCGCTTTTTGGGCACTTGGGGCACGAGAATCCCTGACAGGCGGTCGTCACCGGATCATTTTGGGAATGGTATGGGCCGAAGTCCGGGAAGGTCTCACGCAGTTGTTGCACGACCCGCTCCGCAGCCGGATGTCGAGTGATGTTGAAGTTGAGCATCTTGCGGCGGCCGCGCTCGATCGCGAAGAAGCAGTACAGCAACTGGAACATCAACGTCGGCACCGTGAAGAAGTCGAAGGCGACGATCGTTTCGCGGTGATTCTGGCAGGGTCCCGCATGGCTCTCATCCCATGCGCAGCAAATCGGGGCTCGTGTGGGGAAGGAACGAAGCGCCCACGAACTGGTCCATGTAGCCGGGCAGGTCGGAGAGGTCTACGTAGGTGACGCGCGTGAGGTAGCCGGCGATCTCGGCGAAGAACTCGCGGGAGAGCAGGCTCAGGGCGGCGCCTTCGAGCGATCCGTTATCGATGTAGCCGTAGCGGCCAGGCGGGATGTCCGGCAGCAGTCCGATTCCTACCGCGGCCGGCAGGTTGAGATACCGGCCGAAGTTGCCCGAGACATACGCCCGCTCGATTGCGGGGCCGCCGGGGCCGAGCGAATCCACCAGCGAGCGGATGCCGGCGAAGACTGCCGCCTTGGCGCGAATCAGGCTCGCCAGGTCGCGTTCCCAGAGGGCCACCCGCTGGTCGGCGGAGAGCGCGATCGCTTTACCCCACTTGCCTTCCATGCGGCGTTCGCCGGGTACGCGCGCGGTCAGCCTGCCGCCGCGGTCGATCCAGCCGGCGCGGAACAGGGCGTCGGCGAGCGAGATCAACCCCGACCCGCACAGGCCGCGGACGCGTCCACCGCCAATCACGGAAAGCTCCACCGCGCCGGTTTCCGCGCCGTTTTCAACGTGGATGGCGGCGCCGTCCACCGCGCCCCGGTCGGCGCGCATGCCGCAGCGTATGCCGCCGCCTTCAAACGCGGGGCCCGCGCTGCACGCGCACGCCAGCGCGAAATCGGCGTTGCCGAAGACGATCTCGCCGTTGGTCCCCAGGTCCACGTACAGGGCCGTCTCAGCCGCGCGTGAGAACCCCGCGCGCACGGCCCCGGCCAGTATATCGCCGCCCACCCACCCGCCGGCGCCCGGAACGGTGTGCACGGGCGCTCTGGCGTGGCCGGGCCATCCCAGGTCTCTGGCGTCCACGGGGGGAAAGGCCAGGGCGCGCGGCTGCGAGGGTACGCGACGAATCCCGGAGGGATCCTCGCCCAGCAGCAGGTGGATCATGGTGACATTGCCCGCCACCACGTAGCCGCGTATGCGCCCGGTGTCGAGGCCTCCAGCCGCCGCCGCTTCGTCGATCGTCGAAACCACGGCCCGGCGAATCGCGGACGACAATTCGTGCAAACCGCCCTTCTCCGCCGCGACGATGCGGGAGATGACGTCGGCGCCTTTAGAGATTTGCGGATTGTAGGCCCCGGCTTCGCCCACGATCGCGCCATCGGAAAGGCGGATCAGCAGCAGCCGCAGTGTGGTGGTGCCGATATCCAGCGCGACGCCCAGGTCCTGGGGCTCGCGGCATTCCACCAGCGGCTCTAGCGTGAGCGGCCAGGGGGCCCACGCCGCCAGCGGCTTCGCGCCGATGTACCGGTCGCCGGAAATGAGCTTGGGAAGTTGCGCCTCCACCAGGGGCTGTACGGTCAGCGGTCCGTGGACCGGCGTGAGGCACGCGAGCACCTCAGGCAAGCCGGATTCGCGCCGGAGCACGCGGTACTCCGGGACCTGCCCTTCGAGAATGCGGACCAGGCAGCGGCCGCACGCGCCGCGTCCTCCGCATTCCGCGCGCACGGGTTCGGAGGCCAACTCGGCGGCGCGCAGGATGCTCGCGCCCTCGATGGCGAGGGTACCGCGGCCGGAGGGCGAGAACTGGACTCGGTGCGAGGGCATGGGGCGATTCAAGCCGCTGAGATCGCTGGGTTGACAGGGTCGGAAGAACCCATCGGGGGACCCGGTTCCGGAACCCGGGGACAGACAGGACTGCCAGCGAATTTCCGGCAAAGGGCGCCGGAAATCCATGGCAGTCTTGTCAGTCCCCGGAGGGCACAGTCCCCGAGGGCCAGTTCTTCATGCAGGCTCCTCACGGCGTCGCTCCCAGGTCGCGGGCCAGTGGCTCCCAGACATCGCGGAAGAAGGGCGCGATGTCGGACGCCTCCTGCGGGCCCACCAACACCCGCCAGCCGTCGCCCAGGGCATCTTCCAGTTCGCCGGAAATTACCGGGACATATCCGGGAATGATCACGGTGCGGTGGCTCACCCGTTCGTCGGCCTTCATCTGGCGGAGGGCTTTGGCCACGCGGTCGCCCGAGAACTTGCCGGCAGACCAGGCGGTCAGCACGCTCAGCCCCTCGGCATCCACCACGGCCAGGTGACACGCCATGCCCGTAGCTTCGGCCTCCGTCGAGACAATGAAGTAGGTCAGGGAGAAATTGGAGGTGACCAAGAGCGGCGACCGGTCGTTCGGCTCGCCGATGGCGTACAGGCCGGGGTCCATCTGGAGCGGCTTTTGCGGGTCGGTGTAGATGTTCTGCCGCAGGGTCCAGAGGGGCAGCCATGTCTCGCCGCCGGAGTCGGCCAGCGCCACCAGCGACGCGAACTTGGTGATACCCAGGACGGCTTTTTCAATCTCACCAGGGCCCACGCGCAGGAAGACCGGGTGGCCCAGGCCCGGGTGTATGCGGTCGAGCGCGCCCCGGCGGATGGCGGTGAGGCTGTGATGCAGCGAGCGCGCGTCGGCGCCGGGCGGTTCCAGCAGGATATCGGCGACGCCCGCGCGAACGGCCTCGCGGGCCGCTTCGGCCAGCGACGCGAGGTCCAGCGCCCCCACCACGAGCGGTATGCCGAGCCGCGCGGCCAGGGCGGCGTACGCTTCCGGATTCGCGCCGGCCGGCGGAACCAGCAAGGGACGGTGCTCTTTGATTCGCTCCGCCACGGCCGCCGCGCCGGCGAGCGTGGCGGCGAGAATCGCGACCGGGAATCCGCGTTCGGCGGCGGCTGCGGCCGCGGCGCTAATGCCGTCCAGCGGCGCCCCGGGCGTTTCCACCACGGCGATGCCATCCACCTGAAACGTCTCTCCCGCGCGCTCGATGCGGATGCCGCGCCAGTGGTCCAGCCGCGCGTCGCGCTCCGCCGCCGTGAGTCCGGCGGCGTTCCACGTCTGGAACAGCCCGGGACGCCGCACGAAGGTCTTTTCGTGCCGGAAGAAAACCGTCTCTTCCCCGATGGTGAGTGCCCGCTCGCCGCGGCCGATGGTGACGGCCCGGATGGGTGGCGCCGAGGCTGCGCCCAGCGCCGCCTTGGCCTCCGGCGAGGCGTCCGGGCACTTCTCCAGCGACTCCTTTCCCGC
>JADGNT010000862.1 GCA_017883345.1 Candidatus Solibacter sp.
GAAATCCACATTCTGGCCGACCAGAACTTCAAATTCCTTGACTTCGTAGGTGGCGAAGCCCTCCTTGGTAACCGTGATGCTGTAGCCCGAAGACGGCACTAGGGCGGGCGCGGCGAACACGCCAGCTTCGGTCGAATTCATGGTGCGTCTGATGCCCTTGCCATCGTTGGCAACGACGATGGTGGCGCCGGGGATCACCGCACCCGAGGCGTCACGGACGGTACCGGATACGGCGCCAAGGCCGGCCGTTGCCTGCGCGTATGCACCCGCCACGAAGACGAGCGCGCAAATTGTTAGAGCGAGTACTTTCCTCATATAGTTCCTCTTCAGACCCTAATCCCTTAGACCCCAAGAATAACAAAATTACAGTTTCAGTTGTATGGATATTCAAGTGAAAAGACGTTAATTTTGCGGCCGGAAGGGTCCTTGGTGTATTTCTTAAGTAATAGAAAACAATATACTAATTACACTATTGAATCAAGCACCAACGAACAGTGGGGCTGGCGAGGCATCCGGTCGCCCGTCGGCCGGTGGCGCCCCGGCACCGCACGCCTGCAAGGGCCACCCGGCCGCGATCAAAGATGCCGCTGCACCGTTTTACCGGCCCGGAACGGCCCTTTCAACCCTGCAAGTGCGTGGGATACTGGAGCGTGAAAACAGACATGGACGGGCTTGCGGAGAGACTGGCGGCGGTGCGGGCGCGCATCGAGCGCGCAGCGGTGCGTGCGCGGCGCGATCCGGCGCACATTCTGCTGCTCGCGGTCACCAAAATTTTTCCCGCGGAAGCGATTCACGAAGCGTATGCCCTGGGGCTGCGCGACTTCGGCGAGAATTACGTGCGGGAGTTCGAAGGCAAAGCGCCGTCGGTGAGCCCGCTGGCCGGGGCGCGCTTTCATTTGATCGGGCATCTGCAATCCAACAAGGCGGCGAAGGCCGCGGAGCTGTTCCAGGTGGTGCAAACCGTGGATTCGGCGAAGCTGGCGCGGCGTTTAAACGATGCGGGGCGCGCGCTCGACGTGATGCTGGAGGTCAAGCTGAGCCAGGAAGAGGCGAAAAGCGGCGTGGACCCGGGCGGCGTGCCGGCATTGATCGAGGCCGTACGGGCATGCGCCAATCTGCGGCTGCGCGGCCTGATGACGATGCCGCCGTGGTCGGAAGATCCGGAAGCGCCGCGGGGGTACTTCCGTACGCTGCGCGAGTTGGCGGAGGCGCACGGGTTGGGCGAGCTTTCCATGGGCATGTCGAACGATCTGGAGACCGCCATTGAGGAAGGCGCCACCTGTGTACGCGTAGGTACGGCTTTGTTCGGCAAGCGGAGGAAGGATTGAGCCAGCACCGTAGCGTAGCCTTTCAGGCTGCCATGCACCCATTCTTGGGGGCATTCTTCCGGGTTTCCCAGCCCATTCCACCACGACGTCGTCGTGGCATGAGATCTCCGGAAACCGGCGTTGCCCCCCCAAAGCATTATGTTTTCTTGTTCCGCCGTCTCCGCGGCGAAGGCCAACTATGGAGCCCCGCATGACGGTCGGCTTCTTCTCTCCTCTTCCGCCGGCGCGGACGGGGGTGGCGGATTATGCGGCGGCGCTGCTCACCGAGTTGCGGCGGCACGGGCGGGTGGAGGTGGCGCCCGCGCGCTCGGATGCGGCGCTCTATCACCTGGGAAACAACGGCCTGCACGCGGAGATCTACCGGCGGGCCATGGCGAGCCCGGGAGTGGTAGTGCTGCACGATGCGGTGCTCAACCATTTTTTCCTGGGCCAACTGAGCGAGACGCAGTATGTGGATGAGTTCGTCTACAACTACGGGGAGTGGAATCGCGGGTTAGGACGTGACTTGTGGCGGGCGCGCGCGGGCTCGGCGGCGGACGAGCGGTACTTTCGCTATCCGATGCTGAAGCGCGCGGCGGAACGCGCGCGGGCGGTGGTGGTTCACAATCCGGCGGCGGCCGCGGCGGTAAGGGAACACGCGGGCGGCGCGCGCGTGGTGGAGATACCGCACCTGTTCGCGCCTCCGCAACTGCCGGATGAAGCCAGAGTGCTGCGCTATCGCGCTTCCCTCGGCGTGGAGCCCGGGACCTTCCTGTTCGGGGTGTTCGGATATCTCCGGGAGTCCAAGCGGGTGGCGGCGGTGCTGGAGGCGTTCCGGGCGGTGCACTCGCAAGTGCCGCGGACGGCGTTGCTGCTGGCGGGGCAGTTCGTCTCGACGGACCTGGAACGCGCGGTGGCGCCCATCTTGGGCGCGCCGGGCGCGCCCGGGGTATGGCGCCTGCCGTATCTGGCGGAGCGCGAATTCTGGCTGGCGGCGCGCGCCCTGGATGCCTGCATCAATCTGCGCTATCCGGCGGCGGGGGAGAGTTCCGGGATCGCCGTCCGCATGATGGGCATCGGCAAGCCGGTGCTGCTCACCGAGGGCAGCGAATCGGCCCCGTTTCCGGAGGATGCCTGCGTGCGCATCGCGGCGGGACCGGCCGAACGCGACTCGCTGCGCCACCATATGGTTCTGCTAACATCGATGGCAGAGGTGGCCCGGACAATCGGCCTGCGGGGGGCCGGTCACATCGCGGCGCACCATCGGGTGGAGCCAATCGGAAAACGATTTTGGGACCTTTTGTGCGAAAGCTGTATCTGATTCTGGC
>JADGNT010000863.1 GCA_017883345.1 Candidatus Solibacter sp.
CGACGGGGGCGTCGGCCGCGGTCCAGGGGGACCGCCCCACGATTTATGCAGGCGCCCAGCACCGGAAAAACGAGTGGCATTGGCTTGACAAGCTGCCCCGCAATCGAACAACACTACGCGCTCCCCACCCACTGGATCAGTTCCACCGACAGCGTATTCAGGCTGTTGGTGACGCGGTCGGATTCCACGTTGACCAGCTCATAGCGCTCGGCGTGGGAAGCGCCCGATTGCACGAGGGCGCGATGATCCTCGCGCAGGTCGGGGAGGTCGCCGGGCTCCACGGGGACGCCGCGCAGGTAGGCGGCCAGGAAGTACAGGGTGGAATCGACATTGTTGGCGAAAGTGGCGAATTCCGGGCGTGCGGGGACGGGCTGGCTGCGGAAGAGGCCGGCTTCCAGCGCCATCGCGGCGTGGATGAAACGGTGCGAGTTGGCCAGGATGGCTTGCAGCGTGGTGAGCCGGCTGGCGGCCACGCCGGGTTCGAGCCGCAGGCGCGCGACGGAGGCTTCGAGTGTGGTGCGCGCCAGGCGGCCGGCCTGGCGAACCCGATCCAGGCGGGGCGCGAAGACCGCGTCGTGCTCCAGGCCGGGGTGCAGGTAGGCGTCGCGCACGGCCTGAAAATAGGCGCGGTACGCGTCCAACAGGCGCGCCAGCGCTTCGGGCACCTGGGTGCGTTCCCAGGTGGGCCAGACGCGGTACGCGGCCAGCGCGATGGCTCCGCCTACCACCGTGAACAGCGCTCGCGCCGCCATCAGATCGGCGGGCGCCACGCCGGTGCTGGCGAACAGAAGCACCACCAGCGCGGTCAGCGCGGTCACCATCACGCCGTAATTGGCCGGGCCGGCCCAGCGCATCAAAAACATAAAGACAACGATGAACAGCGCCAGCATGGCGGCGGTGGGCGAGATCGCGTGGAACAGCGCTGTGGCGAGCGCCAGTCCGGTGAACGTGCCGGCCAGGCGGAGGACGCCGCGGCTGAAGGTGGTGGTGAAATCGGGCTTGAGCACGATGGCGACGGTCATGGGCCCCCAATAGGCGCGTTGCCAGCCGATGGTGCGCGCGATCGCGTCGGCGATGACCACGCAGGCGGCCAGGCGGAGGGCGTGGCGGAAGGCGGCGGAATCCAGCGTGAGGTTGGCGCGCAGCACGGCGAAAACGCCGGCCAGGCGCAGGCTCCAGGGGTGCGCGGCTTCGCGGCGGTCGAACTCCCGGGTGCCGGTTTGGCTGATGTGTGCGGCGAGTTCCACGGCGGAGGCGAGCTGCCCGGTGAGCGCGTCGAGCTGGTAGCGGGCGTCGGCGCGCGTGGCGGCCAACTGGGGGGCGGCGCCGGCGGGATGGGGCGCGCGCAGCCGCTCGGCGAGAGCGTGGAGTTCGCGCAGGCACTCCTCATGCGGGTCGCCCTTGACGCCGGCGGCGAGCGCGGCGCCGATGGAGTGCAGCATGCGGGCGGTGAGTTCGCGGGCGCGGTCGAGGAGGGCGCTATCGTCGGCGGTGCCGGGCTCGCGACCGATGCGGATGTGCAGGCGGCCGAGGGCCAGCAGCGCGAGGCGAATGCGTTCCGCCTGGCTGAAGAGTGCCAGGTAGCGCTCCGCCTCCACGGAGCGTGCGGAATCGAGCGCGCCCAGCGCGGCGCGGGCGGCGAGAATGGGTTCGGTGGCGGCGGGCGATTGAGTGGCCGGAACGCCGGCAGCGGCGCTGCGCGCGATGTCGGCGTAGAGCAGGGCCAGCGCGCGGCTCTCCGGCAGATAGCGGTGCACCGGCCACAGGGCGAGGGAGAGGATGGTTTGCAGCACGCCGCCCGCCAGGGCCAGCGATCCGGAGGAGAGAGCCTTGCCGAAGGAGGAGGCAGGCGAGGCGGAGAAGACGATCAGGGTGACCAGGGTGATGCCGCCGATATCGCCGGGAGTGGGGCCCGCGGCCACCAGCAGACCGGCGGCAAACGCGCAGGCGGCTTCCAGCAGCAGGGCCAGCAGGTGGTTGCGCCCGCCAAGGCGCCCGGCGAAAACCGCCAGAGCGACAAAGAAGGCGGCGCAGAGCATACGGCGGCCGCGGTGCAGGTACGGGTCGCTGCCGTCGGAGAAGGCGACATCCAGGGCGCCCGTGGCGGCCATCACGCCCCCCGAGGCGTTGCCCAGAGCGATCCCGATGGCGAGCGGGAGCGCCACGCCCAGAGCGTTGCGCAAAGCCATCACCGGGGTGAGCCGCGCGCGGTCGAAATGCGTGATGGTGGACCAGAAGGCGGAGGGCACGCTAACTCCAGGATAACTGGCTCAGTCGCGGAATCCGCTCTCGGCCCAGAGGGCACCCCGGTCGCGGCTCTGATCGGAGCCGCGATGCGCCAATCCGAGCCGCAACCGTGAGAAGCTGTAAAAAAAAGCACTGAAGCCTACGCGCTTGACACACGAAAGCGTCTGTCCCACCCTGGTGCACAGGGCCTTGCGTACTTGGTGGGACAGACGGTGCGCCGGGATAAACCGGCATGCAATAGGGAATGAAAGAGTCCTACAGGAAAGGAGCAGCGAATCCATCCTGACCCCGAGTCTTGCGGGGCGCATCATGAGGTGCGGTCCGAAGCGTAGACAGGGGCAGCGACGGGCAGGGTATGGAGCTTCGAAAACCACGAACTGCGGTCGC
>JADGNT010000130.1 GCA_017883345.1 Candidatus Solibacter sp.
CGAATCCACGCCGCCCGTCACCACGGTATCCAGCACGCCCATCTGAATGTTGCGGTAGGCATAGCCCATGGCGTCGGTGGAGGACGTGCAGCCGGTGGAAACGATGTGGCTCAGCCCGCGAAACCCGAACCGCATGGAGACTTCGCTGGCCAGCGTGCCGATGGTGCCGGTGGGGATGGTGTACACGCTGCACTGCTTGATCAGGCCGGCGTAAAAGAGCCGGTACTGCTCTTCGGTGAAATCCTGGCTGCCGCCGCCGGAGCCCACGATGACGCCGATGCCGCGCAGTTCGTCGCGGGACATGGCTTTGACGTCGAGCCCGGCATCGGCCACGGCCTCGGCGACGCTGGCCACGGCCAGGGGGACGGCGCGCGAAACGTGCGGGCGGTCCTTGATCTCCACGTACTTTTTCTCGTCGAACTCGTCGGGGATTTCGCCGGCTATCTGCACCTGATATGCCGAAGGGTCGAAGCGGGTGATCCGGCGGACCCCGCTCACGCCGTTCCGCGTAGCTTCCCAAAAACGTTCGCGCCCGATTCCGTTCGGGCTGACCGCGCCAATCCCTGTAATGACTACACGCCGCATGGATTTTACTTTGCCTTTAGTCTTCTGGTCAGTATAGGCTGAAACTTATGAATAGCACGGCACACCGGCCGGTGGACCCTTTGGCAGTTTTCCTGGCGGGACTCCAGGCGGGCATGATCGGTATTTGCTGGATGCTGGCATGGCTCGGCCTGAGCGCGAAGGAGCAGGGCCGCAGTTTCTGGACAGCGGAGAACCTGATGGCCAGCGTATTTCACGGCGACGCCGCCATTCGCCGCGGATTCGGCTTCAGCACGCTGAGCGGTATCGCGCTCTACCTGCTGATCTATAGCCTGCTGGGCGCAGGGTTCGCCGTGACCGCGCGCACTCGCTTCACCGGCTTGGGCGCGGTTCTGCTGGGCGTGCTCTTTTCGGTGGGCTGGTACTGCCTGTGGTTTCGCGCGCTCGGCCAAACCGTGATGCCGCTGGTGTGGCTGCTGCACGCCGAAAACAGCACCGCCGCCGGCCACGTGATCTTCGGAGCTTTGCTGGCCCGCTTCCCGGCTTATCTGCCCAAACCGGAGCAGGCGGCCGCCGATGGGCCCGCCGCTGAGCAGCGGAATCCGCTCCCTAACGGGGTGCCCTCCGGGCCCGGCTCTGATTGGGAGCAGCCGGCCGCCGCGGCGCCCGCGCCGGAACAACCCGGCGAGCCGGCCCCGCCCGATCCCGACTTGAGTTGAGCGGGGCAGGTCGGTGACCCGCCCCACTTACACGAGCTCCAATTCGATTTTTTTCGTCGCCGGGTCGAGCTTGCCGATGCGGAAGCTGCGGATCTGGCCGCTGCGCGGGCCTTCGCCCTTGGATCCGCCGCCGCCGCCCTGGCCGCCTTTCCAGCGGGCCTGCAACATGGACGTCAAGGAAGACAGATCGACACTTTCCTGGCTCGATTTCTCTTCTTCCTGGGGAGCGTCCGCACTCAACCGGCAAGTGGCGTGGACGCCTTCGCCCAGTTCCACCTTGGCGCGCGAACCGGAAACATCGGTCATCCGGCCGGTCACCACGTCGCCTTCCTTGTGCTCGGCGATATATTCATCGAGACTGGTCGGAATCAGTTGCCTCATGCCGAGACGCAAACGGCGCTTCTCGATATCGAGTTCCAGCACTTGCGCCTTGACCACCTGGCCGGTGTGCAGCACATCCTGGGGATGATTGATGCGCTTCTCCGCGCTGACATCGCCCACGTGGACCATGCCCTCGACGCCCTCGGCCACCTGCACGAACGCGCCGAACTTCTGGATGCTGGTCACCGGACCTTCCACCACCGAACCCACCGGGAATTTCTGCGCCGCGTCGGCCCAGGGATCGCCCAGCGCCTGTTTGAGACCGAGCGAAATGCGCCGGTCCGCGGCATGCACGCCGAGCACGACCACGTCCACCGAATCGCCGGGATTGACCACATCGGAGGGCTTGCGCACCTTCTTGGACCAGGACATCTCGGAGAGATGCACCAGACCTTCGATGCCCTTTTCCAGTTCGACGAAGGCGCCAAAATCGGTGACGCGCGTCACGCTGCCTTTGACGCGCTCGCCCACCTTGTACCGGTCGGCGACCAGATCCCAGGGGTGCGGCTGGAGCTGCTTGAGCCCGAGCGATATGCGTTTCTTGGCGGGATCCACCTTGAGGATCCGCGCCTCCACCTTGTCGCCGACCTTGAGGACGTCGGCGGGCTTGTTGACGCGGCCCCAGGAGATGTCGGCCACGTGCAACAGGGCATCCACTCCGCCAATATCGACGAAGGCGCCGTAATCGGTCAGGCTGCGCACCGTGCCCTGCACGGTCTCGCCTTCCTTGACTTCGGTGTAACGCTTGTCCTTGCTGGCGCGCTCTTCCTCTTCGAGGACGGCGCGGCGGTCCACCACCACGTCTTCATCGGCGACATCGAGCTTGATGATGCGGCAGCGGATTTCCTGGCCGACCAGCTTTTCCATTTCGGCGGCATCGCGGGCGCCGCTACGCGACGCCGGCATGAAGGCTCGAACGCCCACATCCACGCTGACGCCGCCTTTGACCACGGCGGAGACCACGCCGGCAATGGCCGTCTTGTCGGCGAACACTTTCTCCAGCGCGGACCAGTCCTTGGGACGCTCCACCTTGAGGCGGGAAAGCTCGTAGTAGCCTTCCGGGTCGCGGCCTTTGATGGAAACCGGCATCTTGTCGCCGGTCTTCAGCGAGTCGCCGGTGGCCTGGAACTCCGCCAGGGGAATGATGCCTTCGGTCTTGTAGCCGATGTCGAGGAACACCGATTCGCCGGTGATGGCAACTACCGTGCCTTCCAGCCCGCGCTTGCCCTCTTCGCGTATGCGATGGGTGTGCGACTGTTCGTACTCGGAGAGAATATCGCCAAAAGACTCGTCAGGCTCGTTGGTGGTTGGGGACTTCGGATCGGCAGGCCGATCCTGATCCAGCATGCTTGGGTTGGACATGGGACGTTACTTAAACATTGTGGCATAATCCCGACTGGGATATCTCGCGTGCCAGCAAGTCCATTCTCCAGGTGGTTCCGGCTGATCCGTCCGCAGGATTTCGTCTGGGTGCTGCTGTTCCTCACCCTGGCGGCCACCAGCGAGATTCTGGACTCGCTGGCGATGGCGCCTCTGGCCACCCTGGGGCTGGTGCAATTGCTGGAACCGAAGATCCCGGCGCTCGCTTCCAGGCGCGGACGGATCGGGAGTATCTTGTTGAAACTGGTGCTGGGGTACATGGTGATCGGCTATACCGGTGGCATCGAGAGTCATTTCTGGCTGCTGCTGCTGCTGCCGGTAGTCACAGCCGCGGCAACGTTCGGTCTGGTGGGAACGCTGGTTTTCTCGATTGTCGCCAGCGGCTTCTATCTCTCCTTCCTGCTGTACATCAATTGGTCGCAAATGACGGTAGAAGGCCAGGACCTCAGTGAGTTGGTTGCCCGCGTGGCCTTTCTGGCGATGGCGGGAAACCTGGCCAACTCGTTGGCCGAAGATCTGCGCGTGCAATCGGAGAAGCACCGGCGCACCGCGGAGCATCTGGCGGAAGCCAACCGTCAGGTGCTAGTGGCGCACGAAGCCGTGCGGCGCTCCGACAAGTTGGCGGCGCTGGGGCAACTCACAGCGGGGCTGGCCCACGAACTGCGCAATCCGCTGGGCACCATCAAGGCGTCGGCGGAAATGTTGAACCTGCAACTCAGCGCGGAGAACGAAGTGGCGCGCGAAGTGGCCGGGTTCATCTCGACCGAAGTGGACCGCACCAATTCGCTGGTCACGCGATTTCTGCAATTCGCGCGCCCGCTGCGGCTGCGCCTGGAAACCGCGGACCTGGCGCACTTGCTGGATCGGGCGATCGCGGAAGCCGAGCGCGAGGCGCCGGGGATCGCGGTCTACCGCAATTACGCGCCGGAGATTCCGCCCTTTGCCTTCGATGCGGAGTTGATGGAACGGGTGTTCTACAACCTGGTGCTGAACGCGGCGCAGGCCACTGCCCACGGAGGCACGGTCACGGTGAAGACGCGCGCCGAAGGGCGCATCGCCGAGATCGCGGTGATCGACCGCGGAGCGGGGATCGACGCGGCGCAAATGAAGGACATTTTCAACCCATTCTTCACCACCAAACCGGAGGGAGTGGGGCTTGGCCTGGCGATTGTCGCCAAGATCGTGGACGAGCACGGCGGTAAGATAGCAGTGGAGAGCGAACCCGGCAAAGGCAGCATCTTCTGCGTCTCCCTGCCCATGGATCCGGCGCCCTCCAAACCCACCGAATGAAGAAACGCGGCGCATGAAGAAACGCATCCTGGTTGTCGAAGACGAAGAGAAACTCCGCCGCGTACTCGAACTGCAACTCATGTCCGCCGGGTTTGAGGTCGACAAAGCGGCCAGCGCCGAAGAGGGACTGAAGCTGGTGGACCGCGCCGCCATGGTGCTGACCGATCTGAAGCTGCCGCATATGGATGGGCAGGAGTTCCTGGCGCTGATCCGCCGCCAGAACGCGCAGGTGCCGGTGGTCATGATGACGGCGTACGGCAGCGTGGAAACGGCGGTGGAAGCCATGAAGGCCGGCGCCACCGATTTCCTGCTCAAGCCGTTTTCGCTGGAGCACCTGATGCAGGTGGTCCATAAGGCGCTGGAGGTGCGCGCGCTGCGCGACGAGAATCGCCAGCTCAAGGCGGAACTGGGGCGGCGCTACGAGTTCGACAACATCATCGGGCGGAGCGAGGCGATGCAGGAGATTTTCGCCGCCATCGAGCGCGTGGGTCCGACGCGCGCCACCGTGCTATTGACGGGAGAAAGCGGCGTGGGCAAGGATCTGATCGCGCGCGCGATTCACTTTCATTCGCCGCGCAAGGACCGGCCGCTGGTCAAGATCAACTGCTCGGCCCTCCCGGAGAACCTGATGGAAAGCGAGCTCTTCGGCTACGAGAAGGGCGCGTTCACGGGCGCGCAAATGACCAAGCCGGGCAAGTTCGAGCAGGCGGACACGGGAACCGTATTTCTGGACGAGATCGGCGACGTGCCGGCGGCGATTCAGGTGAAGCTGCTGCGGGTTTTGCAGGAGCGCGAGTTCGAGCGCTTGGGGAGCAATGTGACGCGCCACATCGACATACGCCTGGTGGCGGCCACCAACCAGGATCTGCGCGCCGCGCTCGAACAGGGAACGTTTCGCGAGGACCTCTACTACCGGCTGAACGTGGTGCCGCTCAATATTCCGCCGTTGCGCGAACGCAAGGTGGACATCCCGTCGCTGGCCAATCACTTCGTCCGCAAACTGGCGCCGGAGACGGGGTGCCGGGTGGAAACGATCACCGAGGCGGCGATGGAAAAATTGGTGGCGTACCACTGGCCGGGCAATGTGAGAGAGCTGGAGAACGTGATCGAGCGCAGCCTGGTGATGGCGGCGGGGACCGAGTTGGATGCCGGCGACATCAAACTGGAGAGCGCGCCGCGGCCGCGAGGGCAGGGCGATGCGCATTTCCTGCCGGAAGGCCTGAGCCTGGATCAATTCGAGCAGGACATCATTCGGGAAGCGCTGCGGCGGGCGGACGGGAACAAAAGTCAGGCGGCGCGGCTGTTGGGGTTGACGCGGAATGCCCTGCGCTATCGCTTGACGCAGATGGGGCTGGAGAGTTAATCGGCTAAGGGCGGGCTCCCGCGCCGTTTAGGGCTTCCCGTTCCCGCCACGCTCCAGAAACGCCTTCAGCAATTGTTCGTTTGCTCGTTGAGTACTGGCGATCTGGGCCATAATTTCTTCGATCTCGTGATTCCACTTGCGCTGCCTGCGGGCATCGTGAACGGCTAACCGGATGGCCCTACGCAGAGTATTCTCGGTCTTTGCCTGGTTTACTCGCAGTTCCGCCATCTCGCGGTCGTGGAGCGCTATGGCCTCATGGTGGCGCGCCATCATCATCTCGTGGTCGGCCATCATGCGGTCGTGCTGTTCCAGCCACTTCTCGTGGTCCATCACCCAATCCCCAATTTCGCTTCTACCTTCGACAGCCGGCTGTCCAGTTCCATTATGCCACGCGATAAGATGACCATTATGCTCACTGATCGCCCCTCGTTCCAGGCGCTGGAAGCGCACTATCGACAGATTCATCAGCGGCACCTGCGCGATCTCTTTGCGGAAGATCCGGCGCGCGGCGAGCGCATGCACGCGGAAGCCGCGGGACTGTATCTGGACTACGCCAAGAACCGGATCACCGATGAGACGCTGCGCCTGCTGGTGGCGCTGGCGGAAGACTGCGGCTTGCGGAAGCGCATCGACGCGATGTTCCGGGGTGACAAGATCAACCTCACCGAGGAACGAAGCGTGCTGCACACGGCGCTGCGCGCGCCGCGGGGCAAATGTCTGGCGGCGGCCGCGGTCCCCGATGCGGGCAAACCGGTCCAGCGGGTGCTGGGGCACATGGCGAAGTTCGCCAACCAGTTGCGCGCCGGCGAATGGCTCGGGTTTACGGGGAAGCCGATCTGCAACATCGTGAACATCGGTATCGGCGGCAGCGATCTGGGACCGGTGATGGCCTACGAGGCGCTGCGTCGCTACAGCAAACGCCAGCTCAACTTCCGCTTTGTATCGAACGTGGACGGCACGGACTTCAAAGAAGCCACGCGCGGTCTGTCGCCCGAGAAGACGCTGTTCATCGTGGCCTCGAAGACCTTCACCACTTTAGAGACGCTCGCCAACGCGGAGTCGGCGAAACAGTGGGCGTTGAAGAAGCTGCGCGACCCGGCGGCGGTGGCGCGGCACTTCGTGGCGGTCTCGACGGCGGCGGAAGAGGTGACGGCGTTCGGCATCGACACAAAGAACATGTTCGGCTTCTGGGACTGGGTGGGCGGGCGCTACTCGATGGATTCGGCGATCGGGCTGTCCACGATGATCGCCATCGGACCGAAGCATTTCCTCGAGATGCTGGACGGATTCCACGCCATGGACGAGCATTTCCGGACGGCGCCCTTCGATCGGAATCTGCCCGTGCTGATGGGCCTCTTGACGGTCTGGTACAACAACTTCTTCGGCGCGCAGACGGTGGCGGTGCTGCCCTACGATCAGTACCTCAAGCGCTTCCCGGCGTACCTGCAGCAGCTCACGATGGAGAGCAGCGGCAAAGGGGTGACGCTGGATGGAGAGGCGATCGCTACGTACCAGACGGGGCCGATTTTCTGGGGCGAGCCGGGCACCAATGGGCAGCACTCGTTCTACCAGTTGCTTCACCAGGGGACGAAGCTGGTGCCCTGCGACTTCATCGGCTTCCGCCAGGCGCTGAACCCGCTGGGGAGGCATCACGATCTGCTGATGGCCAACGTGTTCGCGCAGAGCAAAGCGCTGGCCTTCGGGCAGGAGGCGCCGGCGGGGGAGCCTTACCGGAACTTCGCAGGGAACCGGCCGAGCAATACGATTCTGGCGGAACGGCTGACGCCGGCGATTCTGGGCGCGCTGGTGGCGCTGTACGAGCACAGCGTGTTCACCCAGGGCGTGGTGTGGAACATCAATCCCTTCGACCAGTTCGGCGTGCAGTTGGGGAAGGTGCTGGCGCAGGAGATTCTGCCTTCGCTGGCCAGGGACGCGCCCCTGCCGGAGGATGACAGCTCGACGGTGGCGTTGCTGCGGTGGTACCGGGCCGGGTGAGGTTGGTGTCACTGACTGCGGGATCGCTGGGAGGTTGAGGGATGCGCTTCACCGCGGCGACACAGAGACGCGGAGGAAGCGGAGAAGAGAGCTGTCAGTGCTTCGCCAACCCGCCACGCCCTCGCACCAGGCCGAGCCTTCCTCGAAAATAAATGTTCGCCCGAGGAAACCGCTCCCCGAGAAGCTGTGAAAGAATCGCGCCCGCCAGCGGGCGTGGCAGGCTGAATGCCCGCTGCCACATAGTTTTCCCAAAGCTGCGAATCCTGCAGAAATGGTGGAGCGGACCCCCAGGTCCGCGCGGGTCCCCCTGGAGCGCGTTTCCCGCCAACCCAATCATGTTCATCCATACCGCGCAAGCCGACGAGGGGGTCGTCCCCAGTGGGGACCCCAGGACCGGGAGGCTCGCCCCACGCGATTAGAAGCTTAGCCGTCCCGCCAACTGCACCGTCCGCCCAGGACGTGCGCCGGTGACGAGACCGAAATCGGCGGCGCCGAAGGTGGATCCGGGTATGTTGAAATTGGCGTGGTTTAGGATGTTGTAGAACTCGCCGCGCAGATCGCCTTCGGCAATTCGCCCCGCTCCGGCCTGCGCGGCGCGAGGCTAGCGACCACCGATGTCACGCTGGAAAAACGGTCTCCACATTGGTGATTTTGACCCGGGTGTTGGGTACCGCCGCTGCACTGGCGTCTTTGACACTACCGAAAATTGTGCTGTTCCCGCTCTGTGCCAACGCGAGCAAGGCGGAAAGGGCGACCAGCAGGACGCCGGCAACATGCATACTAGACTACATTAATAGAAAATAGGGTCATCTACCGGATGATGTCAAGCACCGGACGCTGCGGCCATGGTATGGCGCCGTTTGCGCCCCGCTCCGCACGCTCCTCTCCCCCTTCGGCTACCTCGCAGTCCACTGATTGCTGCAAATAACCACAATTCCTCCGGCAATCTCTCCAGTAAGTGTAGAAATCTTCCAGATTGTTGTAATTCAGATATTGAGATATTGTTGTATTTAATGATATTCTGTCGCGAATCTCCCCCGAGTTTCGCAACAGACCCCTTGTCAGGGGTAACGCCGCGCCTGCGGCAGGTCAGGATTCGCTCGATTCCTGAGGTTCGTTTAGAAGGAGTGAGTCATGTCTTCGAGGAAATTATTCTGTAGTGGGGCCATTGTGCTGCTCGCGGTGTTTCTCATGCCGCTGGCGGCGCAAAAGGCGCTGAATCAAGGTTACACCAAGCACGAGAAAGCGGCCTACCTCGACCAGAATCTGGTCAACTTCATCCGGCCGGGCGTGATAGTCAAGATCGTCTCCGCCGCCATCGCCAAGGATGGCACCATTACCGCCCGTGTCACCATCACCGATCCCAAAGGTCTGCCGCTCGATAAAGACGGCATTACCACGCCGGGCCCGGTTTCCATGAGTCTGATCGCCGCCTACATTCCGGCCGGCCAGACACAGTATTTCGCCTACACCACCTCCGTGGCCAAGCCGACTCTACCAGGCAACACCAACGCCTCCCAAACCCAGGCCGCCAACGATTCCGGCGGCACCTTCGCGACGAACGCCGTCGGCGACTACACCTACACCTTCAAGACCAAGGCGCCGACCACCTTCGACCCCACCGTCACCCACGCCATCGGCATCTCCGCCAATCGCAACCTGAGCGAGTTCATCACCCAGGAAGAATGGGCGGCGGTGGGCAACGATGTCTACAACTTCGTGCCCAATGGTTCGGCGGTGACAGTCACCCGCTCCGTCGTTCCCACCGCGGTCTGCAACAACTGCCACGACCCGATGATCGGCCACGGCGGATCCCGCCTCACCGTGGAGCTCTGCATTCTCTGCCACACCTCACAGACCATCAATGCCGACACCGGGCTCAGCCAGGACATGCCGGTGCTGATTCACAAAATCCACATGGGCAAGAATCTGCCCAGCGTGATCGCCGGCACGCCGTACCGCATCTG
>JADGNT010000864.1 GCA_017883345.1 Candidatus Solibacter sp.
CTCCCCGTAATCGCTCTGTGCCTTCTGCCGCTCTCGCGCGCCGACGTGCGCGCCTGCCTCTGCGACCTCGCCATCCCGGAAACCCTCGAAGCCCGCGAGTGCGGGCTCTGCAAGGAAGCCGAAAAGCAGCCCGCCGATGTGCCGTACTTTTTCCTGCGCGACACCAACCCCAACAAGCCTCACCGCTGGCTCGCCCTGCCGCGCTTTCACGGCAATCATCCGCAACAGTTCATCGAAATGACGCCCCAACAGCGCACCGGTTACTGGAGCGCCGCCATCGCCAAGGCTCGCGAGACGTGGCCCAATGATCCGTGGGGCGTCGCGCTCAACTCCACGGAGCGGCGCACGCAGTGCCACATCCATCTGCACATCGGCAAACTATTGCCCAACCTGGCGGACGACCACTTCGCCGTCGTCGATCAACCCGCCGATATCCCCGTCCCGCGCGATGGCGATGGCGTCTGGATCCATCCCGTCGACGGCCGCCTGCACGTCCATGCCGAAGTTCCCAACGGCGAATTGAATCTGGAAAGATAAGGCCCCCTATGCTCGTCGAAATCACCAAAGTCCCCAACGCCGAGAACTCCGCCATCCACCTGCACCCCACCGACAACGTCGCCATCGCGCGCGTGCCCCTTCCCGCCGGCACCGAACTCCGCGTGGATGGCCTCCCCGTGCTGACTCGCGACGCCATCCCCGCCGGCCACAAAGTCGCGCTGTGGGACATCGCTGCCGGCGAAACCGTGGAGCGCTACGGCCAGGCGATCGGCCGCGCCACGGTCCCCATCGATGCCGGACGCCACGTCCACACCCACAACCTCGCCTTCGAGGAACTGGTGCTCGACTACGAGTTCCCCACCACGGAAATTCCGATTCCCGGCCCGCGCGCCGATGCCCCCACGTTCCTCGGCTACGCGCGCGAGGATGGCCGCGCCGGCACCCGCAACTACATCGCCGTGGTGGCCGCCAGCAATTGCGCGGCGCACACCGCGGAGCTGATCGCGCGCAGTTATGATGGCGCCGAACTGCCGCCCAATGTCGATGGCGTGGTTGCGTTCCCCCACGGCGAAGGCTGCGGGCACGCCTTTGGCCCCGATATGGATCAGTTGCGGCGCACCCTCGGCGGTGTCCTGGTGCACCCGAATGTCTCGGCCGCCCTCATCGTCGGCCTGGGCTGCGAGGGCAACCAGATCGGTCACTACCTGGGTCCCGGCGTGGGCGCCAATCGCCTCGTCGGCATGACGTTGCAGGGCAGCGGCGGCACTACCGGAACGCTCGCCGCCGCGCGCCGCGAAATCACCCGCTTCTTCGAACAGGCTTCCGCCGAACAGCGCGTTCCGTGCCCGGCTTCCAAGATCGTCCTCGGCCTCAACTGCGGCGGTTCGGATTCCTTCTCCGGCATCACGGCCAACCCCGCCCTCGGCTACTGCTCGGACCTGCTGGTGGAAATGGGCGGCACCTCCGTGCTGGGCGAGACGCCCGAGATCTTCGGCGCCGAGCACCTGCTGGTCAAGCGCGCGCGCAACCGCGAAATCGCCGAAAAGCTACTCGGCTGCATCCGCCGCTACCAGGAATATCTCGCGCGCTTCCAAAGTACCTTCGACGACAACCCTTCGCCCGGCAACAAAGAGGGCGGCCTCAGCAATATTCTCGAAAAGAGTCTCGGCGCGGTGGCCAAGGGCGGCACCAGCCCCCTGATCGACGTCTACGAATATGCCGAGCGCGTCACCGCCAGAGGCTTCACCTTCATGAATACGCCGGGCTACGACCCGGTCAGTCTGACCGGTCTCGCCGCCGGCGGCTGCAACCTGATCGCCTTCACCACCGGACGCGGCAGCGCCATCGGCTTCCCCACCATCCCGGTGATCAAGATCGCTACCAACAGCCATACATTCCGCGCCATGCCAGACAACATGGACATCAACGCGGGCGCCATTTCCGATGGCGCTTCCACAGTCCAACAAATCGGCCAACAGATCTTCGACACGCTGCTCGAAGTCGCCAGTGGCCGCCGCACCTGCGCCGAACGCCTCGGGCACAGGGAATTCGTCCCGTGGCGCATCGGCCCGGTGATGTAGCACGTGGTCCGAGCCACGACCGCGGTCAACGACCTCTAAGGGCCCTACTGGTACACACCCGCTTTCTTGAAGTCGCCGCCCTTGACGATGGAGACGGCGGCCGGGTCGACGTGGCGCTTGAAGGCTTCGTTCACGCGCTCCGGTGTCAGCGCGGCCACGGCAGCCTCCAGTTTGGCGTCCCATTCCAGGGTGCGGCTCCAGCGCTCGCGGATCATCAGAAGGCTGGCGATGGAGGACTCTTCGGCGCGCGCCACGGCGCGCTCATCCTGCCACGTCTTCTTGGCCTTCGCCACCTCGTCGGCGGTAAAGCCGTCCTTCAGCGCGCGGGCAAGCTCCTCGTTGAAGGCGGCCTCCACTTTGGGCATGTTTTGCGGCGCCGCTATGGCCGACCCGGACAACCTGCCCCCGTCATCCTTGGTGGGCATGGAGAACCCGGCCGAAGCGCCGTAGCTCAAGCCATCCTTGACGCGAATGCGTTGGAAGAGACGCGAGTTGGGGGAACCGCCGAAGACCATGCCGGCGATGGTGAGGGCCGCGTAATCGGGATCTTCGTCG
>JADGNT010000131.1 GCA_017883345.1 Candidatus Solibacter sp.
GCTCCTTGGCGACCGCCTCGACTCTGGGAGGTTCGGGCAGGGCTGCGGGAGCAGGCTGGGGCGCGGACGGGATGGCGGCCGGCCGCTGGGCCATGGGCTGCGTCGTGGAGGGCGCACCGCGCGGCAGTTGAATGGTCGGCCGCGGCTGCAAGGCCGCCATGTCGATCTCCTTGGTGATCTTGCCTTTGGTGGGCGTGGGCTGGGTGAATTCGGTGAGCGGTTCCACCAGCGGAGTGACGATGGTCGGCACCCGCGCAGGCTCGGGGGGCGGCGACAGGAAGTCGCTGGGCAACAGTACGATGAGGATCAGGCCGGCGATGTGGACCAATACCGAAGCTACGCCCGCCACCCCGGAGCGGCCACGGGAAGCGGGGTCGCCCCACTCGGTCAGAAGGTGGAGTTCATCGTCATCGAGTGGTGGCCCTACGGTTTCCATCCATCAACCAAGGTTTTGGAGACAACTGCGGAGTGCTCTTTAATTTTATCAAGAATCGCCAGAGCAGCCGCTAATGTTCGACGCGCCGCCGGGCCGGAAGATTTCGGCGAAGTTCGCGAGGCCACCGAATCCAGAAAGGCGTCGAACTGGAGCTTGAGCGGCTCGCCCTTGGCAACGGGGGCCTGTTCGAAGCCGATCTGCCGGTCGCCGCTCACGCTGAAGACGGCGAGATCCTGGCGGGCGTAGTCGAGCGAGAGGTATTGGTTGGGCTGGAAAAGGCGGAGTTTGCGCACGCGCTCGGTGGAGATGCGGCTGGCGGTGAGGTTGGCCACGCAGCCGTTGGGGAACTGGAGGCGGACGTTGGCGATATCCACCTTGCCGGAGAGAATCGAGATGCCGGCGGCGCGGATCTCCTCGGGTTCGGCCTGGGCGAGCGCGAGCACGAGGTCCACATCGTGGATCATGAGATCCAGCACCACGTCGACATCCAGGCTGCGCGGGCTGAACAGGTTCATACGGTGGATCTCGAAGAACAGGGGCAGGGTGGCGCGCTGTTCGAGGGCGAGGACGGCGGGGTTGAAGCGCTCCAGGTGGCCCACTTGGAGGATGCCGCGCCCAGCGCGCGCCGCGGCGATCAGGCGGTCGGCGGAGGCAAGGTCAGTGGCGATGGGCTTTTCCACCAGGACGTCGACGCCGGCGGCGAGAAGGTAGCAGCCGATATCGGCGTGGACGGTGGTGGGCGCGGCGATGATGGCGGCGTCGACCTTGCCGGGGAGATCGCGCGCGTCGGTGAGCGCGACGGTCTGGTAGCGGGCGGCGGCTTCGGTGGCGCGGGCGGCGTCGGTATCGACGATGGCGGCGAGCTGGGCGCGCCCGGATTCGTGGACCACGCGGCAGTGGTGGAGTCCGAATGCTCCGGCGCCGATGACGGCTACACGAGGTTGTGACATAGGTGGATTACCGATGGTAGGGGAGAATTCACCGCTGAGAACGCAGAGGAAAGCGCAGAGTTCAATGCCACGGACGGGGTCCGTGGTGGAATGGGCTGGGAAACCCGAGAGAGGGACTTCGACGCGGAGGCGCGGAGAGGCGGAGGAAGACGCGGAGAACGCATGGCAGAGATGGGCGGGCGACGGGTTCCTGGAGGAGTAGAGAAAGTCAAAGGCTTAAGCAGCGCGGAGACAGCGGAGGACGGTGGCCTTCGGGCAGGCGCGGAGGGGTTTCCGGAGAGAGAACCAAAAACAAGATGGGCGGAAGGAGCAGGGTTCGTCTCGTCCCCGGGGCGGGAGCGGAGGGAGCGGAGATCGCGGAGGAAAGAACCTGCCAATTGCGGCATCCCGTTACGCATCCTGGCCTACGATCGCGATGCCGGCGGCGTTGGCGGCGTCGATCATTTTTTGTTTGTCGAGCATCAACGTTCGCCCGGCTTCCACGGCGAGGACGGTGGTGCCCGTCTCCCGCATCACCGGAACCGTGTCCAGTCCGACCACGGGAACGTCGAACAGCAGATGCTCGCGGCGGCGCGCTACCTTGACCATCGCCATGCGGCGGCCATTGACCAGGGTGGCGGCGCGGCGCAGCATGGCGTCGGTGCCTTCCATGGCCTCTACGGCCACGCAGGCGCGTTGGCAGATGGCGACGCTCTGTCCCACGTCGAAGCCGGCCAGCGCATTGGCCACACGGCGGCCGTATTTGATATCGGCGATCTCTTCCTTCTCCGGCTGGCGGCGCGTCATCACGCCGGAAGTGGCCAGCAGGGGCTTGAGCAGCGTGGTGGAATCGCGCAGTTGAATACCTTCGTCCGCCAGGATCTTGATCACACCGCCGATCAGGCCATCGGTATTCTTCGAGGGGAGGGTGGCGAGCAGCTTGAGCAAACGCCAGTCGGCGGCGATGGAGGAGAAGATTTTGGCGTGCTTCACCTGGCCGCACATCATGACCTCGGTGATGCCATCCTGCTTGCAGATCTCGATCATCTTGCCGAGTTGGCCGAGGGAGATCCAGTGGCAGCGCGCCGCCAAGGATTCCACTTCCTTGGATGCTTCTTCCTGGATGGCGATGACCGTGATCGAGAGGCCAAGCTGGCGCGCGCTTTCGAGGGCGAGCAGCGGGAAGCGGCCGTTGCCGGCGATCAATCCGTAGCGTGTCACGGGACTCATTACTTTATGACGCCGCGGCCGCTGGTGCGGATGAACTCGAGGAGTTCCTCCACTTCGGCGCAGGGCGGCACCTCGGCACGGATGCGCTCGATGGCCTGGCTGGTGTTGAGCTTGGCTCTAGTGAGCAGGCGGAACGCGGTCTGCAGGGCCTCGACAACGGGGGTCTCGAAGCCGCGGCGTTCCAAGCCGACGCGGTTGGCGCCAAAGACGCCGATCTCGCGCTTGCCCACGGTGGTGGAGTACGGCAGCACGTCCTGAATGACCACGCTGTAGGGGCCCACGAAGGCGTGGCGGCCGATGCGGCAGAACTGATGGACGCCGGTAAAGGCGCTGATGTCGGCCCAATCGCCGATGGTGACGTGGCCGGCGAGGGTGACGCCGTTGGCCATGATCACGTGATCGCCGATGAGCGCGTCGTGGGCAACGTGGGCGTAGGCCATCAGCAGGTTGTCGCTGCCGATGGCGGTGACCAGTCCGCCGCCCTGTGTGCCGCGATGGATGGTGACGAATTCGCGGATGCGGTTGCGGTGGCCAATGCGGGTCTCGGCGCGCTCGCCCTTGTACTTGAGGTCCTGCGAGGCCACGCCGGCGGTGCTGTAGGGGAAGAAGAGGTTGTCCTCGCCGACAGAGGTGGGGCCTTCGAGGTAGTTATTGGCCATCAGGCGCGTGCGCGCGCCGATGTGGACTTCCGCTCCGATGATGCAATAGGGGCCGATATCGGCGCTGGCTTCGATTTCCGCCGTGGGATCGATGATGGCGGTGGGATGAATCGGCATCGCTCAGGCAGTCACTTCGGCGGGCGGCTTCTCTTCCTTGTCGGCGAGTTTGCACATGACTTCGGCTTCGGCGACGACTACGCCATCCACGGTGGCCACGCCGGCCATCTTGGCCACGCTGGCTTTGCGCTTGAGGATCTTCATCTCCATGCGCAGGGTGTCGCCGGGCACCACGGGGCGGCGGAAACGCGCGTTTTCGATGGCCACCAGGAGCACCAGTTTGTTGGCGCGGTCCGCCATATCGTGGAGCACCAGGATGCCCGCCGTCTGCGCCATGGCTTCCACGATGAGCACGCCCGGCATGACCGGAAAATCCGGAAAATGGCCGGTGAAGTGGGGCTCATTGTGGGTCACGCACTTGATGCCGACGATCCGGTCGGCCTCCATCTCGACGATGCGGTCCACCAGAAGAAATGGGTAGCGATGGGGCAGAATGGCCCGAATTTGGTTAATGTCCAAAATCGTCATGGAAGCCTGTATTATCGCATGTTGGGCCAAGTGGATGATTTCTACGGTAGGCCCACAGGCATGCCGCAAGCTGGCACTTTATGCTCGGCGCGGGAGCTTTTCGTCCCGGTCCAGACCAGCGCGCAGGAGCATCTTGATGTAGGTTTGGTAGCCGATCCCTTTATCGGCGGCCAGGCGTCGCGCCCGGTCGACGTCGCCGGTGGGGATTCGCAGCATGACTTTTTGCGACGGCGGCCGCTGCACGGTTTCCGTCTTCGTGGACAGAGTGATGCCGACGCTCTTCCCGCCGACGCGGAGTGCGCCTTCCTTCCCGGCCTTCTCGAACAACTTCAGCAGCCGATCCTGATTGTCTTCGAACCAGCGAGCCTCTTCCGCTTCGGTCTTCATCCCCGCCAGCTTCTTCTTAGGCATCGTATTCTCCCTTGATGCGCTTCCAAAATGCGCACCATTTCCGATTCGCTGGGAACGCGGTCACCACTCGAATCCTGCGCCGCCTCCAGGTCCAGACGACCAGCAGCAGTCGCCCCTCCGTTGTTTCGCCCAACTCAGTGTGCCGAATCTCGCCGCTCCGCTCGTCGCTCTCAAGTGGCAGTGAAGCGCCCAGCACGATCTGCTCGGCCTCGGCCGGCGCGACCCCGTGTCTGGCGATGTGGACATGGTTGGCGTCATCCCAATCGAAGGCAGGCCGTCCGGCTCCAGGCATCCATCTGAATTGTATACCCGTTGTCCATACACTACAAGAGGCTGCCCGCCGAGCCTCCCGGACCCCCGCCGAGCAGCGCCGGAGGGCCCGTCCAAGTTATCCTGGTTCCGATGACGGTACACCTTTCCCTTCACGGGCAGGAACTGCTGGAAGCGGCGCTCGCCCGCGGTGTGGGCCGGTCGCCTGAGGAAGTCGTCGAACGGGCTCTTGAAGCGGCCAGCGGTATGGCGAGCACGCTTTCCAATGAAGAGCTGGAGCGGCGCCGTCAGGCTGTTGCCAGCATGGTCGCTTTTCGGGAAGAGTACCATCTCACCCTCGGTCCCGGCGAGCGCATCCAGGACCTGATCCACGAGGGCCACAAGTATTGACCGGTCCGTTCGTCCTCGACGCTTCGATGACCCTGAGTTGGGCCTTTGAAGGCGAGTCCACTCCGTTCACCATAGCGGTCCTCAAGTCCCTGGAAACGGTTCACGCCATCGCGCCCGCGCTGTGGGCCTTTGAGGTCGCAAGTGTCTTGAGCACAGCCGAACGCAGGGGGCGAATGAATGCGGCCGCACAGGCAGCATTCCTGGAACGCCTGAGGCTGCTGCCGGTCGCAATCGAGCATCGCCCCGCCACCTGGCTCGCTCAGCAGATTCTTCCGCTGGCGCGGACATACCACTTGAGCGCCTATGATGCCGCCTACCTCGAATTGGCAATTCGCGAAGGCTTGCCGCTCGCCACGCTCGATGACGACCTCCGCCGTGCCGCCTCTGACGCCGGCGTAGCGCTGGTCGGCGCGGCGTAAACTCTGAACTCCGCCTTGCTTCCTAGCGGGAGGCTCGGTACCTCGCAGGCTCTTGCCACCGTGTTGGCGATCGCGTGCAGCCAACGGTCGTCCGCGTGAACCGCGAAATGGTCAGGAGTTGGTCGAGTTGGTCGCCGGGCCCTTGACAAGACGACGACCATCCGGCCAGCCTCTTCGAATGATTTCGTGGTGCGCGCGTGGCAAATCGAACGCCATACTTCTACCGTATCAAGGTTCTCAAATCAATCACTTGTTGTCTCCAACACTGAACACAAAAGGCGTACAGAACGTCGTTTCCGGACTCCGGGGAGTGCTACCCTGCGAGGCGGGCTCCAGTATGGACACCATGAACGGTGCAGTCCATCAAGGGACCGCTCACGGCTGTTCGCTTGTCTCGGAGGCAGACGGTTGTATGGGTGAAGGCGGAGGCTGGTCAGGTACAAACTGGCGCGGGTCAGAGCGCACGTATTCCGCTACCACACGCCCGAGCTGAGTCAGTTCATAGGCCGAGTGTCCTTCTGTGAATTGCCCCGCCAACCGGAGTAGTCCCTTATCCAGCAGGCGCGGCACTGACGCTATGGTTAGCAACAGACCTGCCATGGTGTCGCCCCTTGGTCCCCACACCGCTGTTACTGGCAGCTTTGCGAGTTCCTTCAGTTCCTGAGCTTCGTGGGTGCTTAGGCCCGCGATAGCTAACTGAACTCGCGCATCTCGTAGATAGTTTTGCTCTCGCAAGCGGGCCTGAAGTGCCTCGTGTATGGCGTTTACTGCGGCATCCTTGGCCGCAAAGTTCACGTTCAGGTGAGGGATGGTGCTGACATCGAAAAGAAACCTGTCCTGGTCGTCTCGAACGAGTAGCACCTCAGCCGAATCGCGACACGCCAGGGCGAGACCGACTTCGTACATGACGTTGCCATTCCGGAATCCCAATCCTGTCACGGCATCTCTGCCAACTACCGAGACGTCCGCCAGCACCAACTGCGAATGCGCTATGCCATCCATGATTTCGGTTAGAATCGAGTCGCCGGTCTTTGATAGATCGACTCGGTGCGGCTCCAATTCCCGGCCGTCTACTGACAGGCGACGGACTGCGGGAGCTATCACGTCCTCAAAGCGCGATTCGTAGGCACCAGCGAAACTCATAGCCACGAACACTTGCGGTCTAAGTTCGGTCCGCCAGAACGTTCTCAAGAACAATTGTGGATACACCTTCTCCCCTTTTTCCTTGCAGCATGCCAAGCAGATCTGAAATAGCTATGATAATCCTAAGCTGACGAGAGATCTACTCTGCATGAGTAGCGTTCTATTCGCGGAAACAGCCGCCGTCCACGCTGTTGGGGATTTCGTTTGGAGCCTGAGCAGACTCGAACTGCATACCCCTACCCATGTCAAGGTAGTGCCGCGGTGCGACGCATCCACGTTTCCCTTGACATCAGGTTCCCATTATGGGAATCTGGATATCTGAGGATTGTGACCGAGAAAAGGATTCGAGAGTTCATTGGGCGGGAACCACGTTCCTGTGAGGTGATGTGGCGCTGGGCGGACGCGGTCGAGTCCTCAAATTGGCGCAATCCGGGCGACCTGAAGGCAACGTTTGCCGCGGCGTCATTTGTCCGCGATCTCACCGTGTTCAACGTCGGCGGAAACAATTACCGCATCGTGGCGTTCGTTCACTATCGCAAGCAGATCGTCTACGTCAAGAGAATCGGCACCCACAAGGAATACGACAAATGGGATCTCTAACCGGAACCATCGACCTGAAGCGTTATGGCCGCCTGCTGGCGAAGGCGGTACCTTGCGTGATCACCACGAAGGTGGAGCACGCGCGGGCACTTGCGGTTGTGGATGTCCTGGTAGAGAAGGGCGAGCGCAATATGACACCCGAGGAAGACGCACTGCTCGATCTCCTCACGAACCTGATCCGGGATTATGAGGCGACGGCATATCCGCCGCGGGAGAAGTCCAAGCCCGGTGACATGGTGGCTTTTCTCCTCGAACAGCGCGCGTTGAAGCCATGCGATTTATGGCCAGTCATCGGGTCCAAGAGCCGTGTTTCGGAGATTCTGGGCGGCAAGCGCTCCATCAGTAAAGAGCAGGCGAAAAAGCTCGCGGAGTTCTTCCACGTCCGGGCCGATCTGTTTATCTAGGCGGGCGCATTGGCGCGGGGATGCGGGCGGGCACAGGCGCCATCGACAGTGTGCAACGTGCGCGGCGGCGCGGGGAGGAAGAATGCCCCCACGAATGGGGTCATGGCAGCCTGGAAGGCTACGCTACGGTGCTGCGACGAAGTGCCTCGCAAGAATCGTCGCGGCGCGCGAAGAGATGGATAGTGGCTGAACGGCGCCACCCCGCTGTACACGCTGGGAGGAACGGCCTATACTTGGAATCGTTTACCGGAGAACGGATATGAGGATCTCAATTTCTGGCTTCTGCCTGTTGATGGCCGCGGCGGCGTGCCTCACCGGATGCGGCAAGCAGGAGCGCAACGAAGCGGTTCAACTGGCCAAGGCGCTGACTGCGAAAAAAGCCGACTATGCCAGTTCCAACGCGATTGAAAAAGACTTCGTGAGCAGCGCCCGCGCCTGGTGCGCCGGCATCACGACGAACGGAGCGGGCCGCGGGGCGGAACTGGATCAGAACGCTTCGGTGGCCACGCAAATCGCACAATCCGCCGTGGCGGTGAGCGCGCAATTGGGTCAGGTGCGCCAGGCAGTGGACGACCAACCGCTCAAGGCAGAGTATCCGCGGGATGTCCGCAACGCCCTGATCACCCAGTTGACGCAACGCCAGCGGTTGCTGCAGGATATGCGGGCGCTGCTGGAGCAGGCGGCCCCGCAGTTCCTGGAATACAAGAAGGTTAAGACGTACGCGGGCGACACGTACCCGGACGGGATTGGCAAGCTGAACACGATGCTGGGCACGTACCAGGAACCGGAGGATGCCATCGCCACCGCGCTAGGGGCGTTGAAAGCGAAATACGGATTGAGCGATAGCGAGCTCTGACGTTTTTGCCCACGACCGTTGGAGAGCGTATTATGCGAGCCTCGGGAGCCTAGCAATCTGTGGGCTCGGCCACCGCATTTGACGCGTGGTACGAGCTGCGCACCAGCGGGCCGGACTCCACATGCGCGAAGCCCATTTCGTTCCCCGCGATGCGGAATTCCTCGAATTCGCGTGGCGTCACGTAGCGGACGATGGGCAGATGCTGGGGCGAAGGCCGCAGATACTGCCCCAGGGTGAGGATGCCGACCTGGTGGAGGCGCAGATCGCGCATCACTTGCAGCACCTCCTCGGCCGTCTCTCCCAGGCCGAGCATCAGGCCGGATTTCGTCGGCGTCTCCGGCTGCACGCGGCGGGCATGCTGCAGCACCTCGAGCGAGCGCTCGTAGCGCGCCCCCAGACGCACCTGGCGGTAGAGCCGCGGCACGGTTTCGGTGTTGTGGTTGAGCACGTCGGGGCGCGCTTCCATGACGGTCTCCACGGCCTGGAGATTGCCCTGGAAATCCGGGATCAGCACCTCGACGCCGCACGCCGGAACGCGCTGGCGGATGGCGCGGATCACCATGGCGAACAACTCCGCGCCGCCATCCGGGCGATCGTCCCGGTTGACGCTGGTGATCACGGCGAACTTCAGCCCCATGAGCGCGACCGCCGTAGCGATGCGCGCGGGCTCGTCGTAATCCACCGGCAGCGGCGCGCCTTTTTGCACCGCGCAGAATCCACAGCGGCGGGTACACACGTTGCCCAGCATCATGAAGGTGGCGGTGCGCCGATTCCAGCACTCGCCGACGTTGGGGCAGGCCGCGCTTTCGCAGACGGTGTGCAGGCGCAGGCGCTCGATGAGGCCCTTCAGATCGCGATAGTTTTCGCCGGCGGGCGCGGGTGCACGCAGCCACTTGGGGCGTTCGAGCTTAGGGGAAATGGAAACCAGCACTGCCTTTATTGTACCGGGATGGCCGGGACGTTGACCTTGGCCGCGGCTTTCAGCAGCAAGTCCCAGTTGCCGGAGGCGATGGGCAAGCCTTTCACGCGACGCTCCGCCTCCATGCGCCACTCCGGGTCGCCGGCCACCAGCACCTCGTGGAAGCCCGGGGCGGCGGGCGTGGACTTCATGAGATGGACGAGCTGCGTGACGCGCGCCGTGAACTCTTCTACCGGCATGAAGCGCGCCACGTCGATCGCCAGGTACATCTGGCTGACGCGCACCGTCTTGCCGCGGAAGCGGATGCCGCCCACTTCATTGCACATGGCGCCGCCAGAGAGCACCGAACAGAGAATCTCCACCATCATGGCGAGGCC
>JADGNT010000865.1 GCA_017883345.1 Candidatus Solibacter sp.
TGGAGCACGCCCGGCAGGCGTCCCGATGAGTCGGGACGCGGCCGGCACGAGTGCCGGCGCCACATAGCCCACGCAGCCAATGTGAAGTTATTCTTGCGTTGGCCCTTCGCTGCGAACGCATGCCCTGGCGCCGGATATGGGCGGAATGGCGATTTCGACGGCAGCGATGCCCAGAGACGCCGCGGGCGTCATGAGCAACTTGTGCCACGCCACGCAAAAAGCCCCGCCGGCGCGAACTGACGCGCCGGCGGGGCTTTCGAAACAGAACCCGTACGTACTACTGCTTGACGGGGGCCGGCACGGCGCTGGCGGCGGGCGTCTTCACGGTCTTCTTGACCGCTTTCTTGTGGTGTTTCCGCGTGGTCTTGGCGGTCGCGGTGGCGGCCGGTTTGGAAGCGGCGGCGCCGGTTGTGTCGGGCGCGGGCGTCTGCGTCGCGGCGAACGTCAGGGGCATGGTGGCGAGTGCCAGGGCAAAGGTCAGGATCGTCGTTTTCATTTGGTTTTTTCTCCCTCGCGGGCCTTGTCGCCCGCTCACAATTCCATACTGCGCTTGGCGCGAAGGAAACTCGATAGCCTCCGTAGGCTACGCCGGCCCACGAAATCGGGTGCATCGGGGTTAATGTTCGTTAGGATTCTTTTTAGCCCGGGTTGGGGATATGCCCAGCGCCGCCGCCGCGCGATACTGATAACGCGATGCAACCTCGGCAGATTACCCACCAGAATATCTTCAGGGTCCTGATGGCCGGCTTCACCCTGGTGATCGTGCTGCTGGTGGCCGCGGCCATCGTCGGCATTCGCAGTATTCAGTCCATCCAGGAGAACGCCAACAGCCTGGTGCGCGAGCAATCCCTCACCAACCGCCTGATCGACGAGCTGCACAGCCAGCAGACCACGCTCAGCGAAGTCTTTTCCGTGCTGGCGCGCGATCCCGATTCGGTGGACTACTACAAGATCATGCGCCAGTTGGACGAGGCCGATCGCGATATCGCGCACATCTCTGGCGTTGCGGCGCGCACCGCCGATCACGATCTCTGGCAGCGGCTCAACCGTTCGTCGCTGGAATTCTCGCGGGAGGCTCGCCGCCTGCTCTCCATCGAAGATCCAGAGACCTTTTCCTCGATCGATCTCTTCCGCTTCCACGGTGCCTTCACGAGCATAGTCGCGCGCCTGCTGGAAGCCGAGTACCGCAAACTGAATGCCGCGCAGGCGCAGATCGAGCGCCGCACCTCGCACCTGCGCGACAACTCCCTGCTCTTCGCCGCGGCCAGCGTGATGCTGGCGCTGATCTTCGCCGTATTCACGGTGCGCATGGTCTCGCAGTTGATTCGCCGCCTGGAGTGGCAGACCGCCGAACTGGGCCGCGTATCCTGGCACATGCTGGAGGACCAGGAGGCGACGGCCCGCCGCTTCTCGCACGAATTGCACGACGAGCTCGGGCAATCGCTGACCGCGGTCAAGACGAACCTCAGCGCGCTGGCCGCCGCCGGAGACGGGGACGCGGCGCAGTCCGGCCCGCGGCTGGCCGATTGCCTCCACCTGGTGGATGAAGCCATCGGCAACGTGCGCCAGATGTCGCAACTGCTGCGCCCCACCATCCTCGACGATTTCGGACTGGAAGCCGGATTGCGCTGGCTGGCGGAGGGCTTCGCCGCGCGCACCGGAATCGAGGTAACGGTGGACTCCAGCTACTCCGGCCGCCTGCCCGACGAAACCGAAACGCATCTCTTCCGCATCTCGCAAGAGGCGCTGACCAATATCGCGCGCCATGCCGGGGCACACCACGTGCAAATGAAACTCACCAGCAGCGGCAAGGAAATCTGCCTGTCGATTCAGGATGACGGCTGCGGTCTGAGCACCGCTCCCCCTGCGGGCCGCGGTCTCGGCCTGATCGGCATACGCGCCCGCGCGCGCAGCGCGGGCGGCGACGTCAGCGTGCGGTCGCGCCCGGGCCAGGGTGTTCTAATTGAAGTTCGGGTACCGCTCGGCAATCTCCAAAATGAAACGCACTCGCATCCTGTTGGCTGACGACCATGCCGTAGTCCGGCAGGGCTTCAAGATGATCCTCGGCGCGCAGGCCGATATGGAGATTGTCGGCGAGGCCGCCAATGGGCGCGAAGCCGTGGAGCTCGCCGCGCAACTGCATCCCGATATCGTGGTGATGGACGTGGCGATGCCGGAGTTGAACGGCATTGAAGCCACGCGCCGGCTACTCGCGGCCAACCCGCACATACGCGTGATCGCGCTCAGCATGCACAAGGACTCGGTCTATGTGCGCGAGATCCTGCGCGCCGGCGCGCGCGGCTATCTGCTCAAGGATTCCGGCGCGGACGATCTGGTCAAGGCGATCCGCGCGGTGGCGGGCGGCGAAAGCTATCTCAGCCCCGCGGTCAGCAATGCGGTGCTCGACGATTACCGCAAGCACGTCACCAACCCGATCGACCTGCTGACCAGCCGCGAACGCGAAGTGCTCCAGATGCTGGCCGAGGGCAAGACCAACAAGGAGATCGCCGTGGTGTTGAATCTCAGCGTTTACACGGTGGACGCGCATCGCGGGCGCATCATGGAAAAGCTGAACCTGCACAGCATCAACGAACTGGTGCGCTTCGCACTGCGCAATGGGCTGATCGA
>JADGNT010000866.1 GCA_017883345.1 Candidatus Solibacter sp.
TCGCGCTGGAGTTGTTTCATCTTGGGCAGGAGTTTGGCCCGTGCCGCTTCCTCCAGGTCCAGCAGGAGCACGGCGAGTTCAGCCAGCGATAACAGGCAGAAGCGTTGCTGATAATAGACCGCGACCAGTTCCACGGTGGGGTTTAGAAGCTGCAGCAGCCGTCCGCGAGTGCGCGGATTCATCTGCTGGCGGTGGCTCAGAAACAGATGTGCTTGCAGCAGCGTATAAGCCAACAGCACGAATAGCACTTGATTGACGACCATGGAAAACTTGCGCGAGGGCATCTGGGCCAGATCCCAAAAGCACTTGTATTGGCGATGTCTCTCTTCGATGGAGGTTCGCAGAGCGTAGGTGGAACGGGTGTGTGGAGCGCTGAACGAGGAAGAGGTTGTGACCAAGACCCAGTGCTCGGTGTTTCCGTCCTGGTCGATCTCACGGCTCACTGGATTCCCGCAGCGCGTCTGAATCTGATAGACGGAGCCCTTGACCAGTTCGCGATAGCGGAGCAGTTCATTTACGCGCTGCGCATACTCGGCCGACAAGCGGTCCAGGATCTGGCGCTGACGGCTGGCGCCGTCCGCCGCTACCGTGGCGCGCTTCCGGCTATTAATGCTACTCGAATATCGCATAAAGCTCACCTGCGCTTCCCACTTCTTCGTTATCACCGATGTGCTTCCAAAAGTCCAGCGAAAAGTGAAGCGATGGCTTTCTTAAAATCGCTCGGGTTGGAGGACCCGGTTATGGTGTTCGATCTCCCGTCCGCATGCGTGTCGCCAAGCTTTATGGCTTCAGCGGAAATCGCATAACAGCAAGCAAGCCCATGGCCAGAAAAATGAGGAAACCCGCAAACAATCCTCCCGGCGCAACGGAATGCTCGCGGACCTGGCCGCCTTGGACAACCTTGACACCCCTCCGCCAACCGCCAACAGGGCGTTCTGGAGCCCGGTGCGGGCACTGCCCGGTCGAACGCGTCGGCGCCTCGCTGGAGGGTAAATTACTGTCTGAACCGCAGGGGGTGCTTCACCGCGGAGACACAGAGACGCGGAGGAAGCGCGGAGATCCGGAGGGGCTTCGGTGCGGGGGGCCTCCATGTCTTCATGGCGGGCCGTTGCCCGAAAGCCCGACTAGACCGTAACCCAGCCGAACGGCAATGTTAGGCTTGAAATCGCACAGCCTATCGCCTCTTCAGCATCTCGCGCGCGCAGTTGAAGCCGGGGGCGCCCATCACGCCGCCGCCGGGGTGGGCGCCGGAGCCGCATAAATACAGGCCCGCGACCGGGGTGCGATAGCGCGCCCAGCCCGCCACGGGACGCATCGCGAACATCTGGTCCAGGCTCATCTCGCCGTGGAAAATGTTGCCGCCGGTGATGCCAAAACGCCGCTCCAGATCGAGCGGGCTCAGCACTTGCCGGTGTTCGACGATCTGGCGGATGTTGGGCGCGTATTCCTCGATCAGCGAAATCACGCGGTCGCCGAAGGGCTCGCGCAGTTCGTCCCATGTGCCCTCGCGCAGGGTGTAGGGCGCGTATTGCAGGAAGATGCCCATGATGTGCTTGCCGGGCGGAGCCAGCGAGGCGTCGTACATGGTGGGAATGGTCAACTCCAGCAGCGGGCGCTGGCTCGCGCGGCCGTACTTGGCGTCGTCCCAGGCGCGCTCCACGTAATCGATGCTGGGGCAGATGTGCATGGTGGCTTTGTGGTGCGGGCCCGGCCCAGAGGGCGCCCCGCCGGGATACGCGGTGAACTCCGGCAGGCCGTTGAGCGCCAGATTGATTTTGCAGCTTGTGCCTTCGATGCGGAAATTGCGGATGGCGCGGACGAACTCCGCGTCGAGATCCTTGGGGTCCAGCAGGCGCAGGAAGGTGAGCTTGGGATCGAGATTCGACGCCACCGTGGCGGCCGCGATCTCCTCGCCGCTTTCGAGCACCACGCCGCGCGCCCGGCCGTCGCGCACGAGCACTTTGGCGACCGGCGCATTCACGCGGATCTCCACGCCCTTGGCGCGCGCCGATGCCGCGATGGCCTCCGGCACCGCGCCCATGCCGCCGCGCACGAAACCCCACAGCCCGCGATGTCCACCCACACCGCCCATGCAGTGATGCAGCAGGATGTACGCCGTGCCCGGCGAGCGCGGTCCGCCATTAGCGCCGATCACGCCGTCGGTGGCCAGCGTGACCTTGACTTCCTCGGATTGGAACCATTCGTCGAGGAACTCCGCCGCGCTCTGCGTGAAGATCTTGACCAGCGCCACGAGATCGCGCGGGCCCAGTTTGCGCATCTTCCCGGCAAGCCTCAGGTAATCGACGAGATCGATGGCGCGCAGAGGGAACGCCGGCGGCGTGGTCAATAGCAGGCCTTCGACGACTTGCGACAGGCGCTCCAGTTGCTCTTCGTACGCCGGGTAAACGTCGGCGTCGTGTCGCGAGAATTTGGCGATTTCGGCCAGCGTCTTGGCGCGGTCCTGCCACATGAAGAAATGGCGCCCGTCGGGAAACGCGGAGAAGAAGGCGGGATCCTTGGCATCCACCTGGTAGCCGTAGCGCGCTAACTCCAACTCCTGGACGATGCGTTCCTGGAGCAGGCTGGTGAGGTACGCGGCAGTGGAGACGCGATAGCCCGGCCAGAT
>JADGNT010000867.1 GCA_017883345.1 Candidatus Solibacter sp.
GCCCATCGCGATCTCGTCGCCATAGTAGAGCTGCGGGACGCGCCGCGTGGTCAGCACAAAAGTCTGCGCCATCAAGAGCTTCGACACGTCGCCGCCAGCTAAGGTCAGAAAACGCGGCTGGTCGTGATTGCCGGTGAAAACCACCAGTTGTTCCGGCTGCTGGTAGAGCGAGTCCTGAGCCAGAATATCCGTCAGCAGCGTCATCGGCTGCCCCTGCCCAAAGACATTCTTGAGCGCACCTTCCAGCGGGAAATCCAGCATCGATTTTAGCCGGGTGTCCACTCCGTACCGCCGCATACCGCCTTGGAAGAAGGAAAGCACGGCCGGTGTGGGGGCGGTAATCTCGCCAGTGACCACGAGGTTGGGGTATTGCCGGTCGATTGCGGTCTGCCACTTCTCCCAGAAGGGGCGGTCCACGTAGGGATAGGTGTCCTGCCGGATCGCGTCAATTCCGCTCATGCCGATCCACCAGAGCGCATTCTGGATCAGGTAATCGCTCTGCAATGGGTCCGTTTGGTCAAAATCGGGCAGGTTGCCGGCAAACCACCCTTTGAGCGGTATGTCGCGCCGCTTGGGACGGGCGTAGGGATCCGCCAGAGCGGCAATGTCGAAGTTGTTGCGCAATCGCGGCACGCGGTCGAGCCCGTTCCACCAGGTTGGCGTCGGCGGATCCGCCACAAAAGGATGCCGCGGGCCGCTGTGATTGGCCACCTGGTCCTGCACGAATTTCAGCCCCATCTGGTGCGCCGCGTCCACCAGGTCGCGCAGGTCCTTCATGGTGCCGAATCGCGGCTCGACGGCATAGAAATCCACCGCATGATAGCCGTGATAGGCGGACGTCCCGGGCAAGGAGTTCCGGTAGATCGGAGTCAGCCAGATGCCGGTGACCCCGAGTTCCTTCAGATACCCGAGATGGTCGCGCACGCCGCGCAGATCGCCACCGTGGGTCGCCCCCACCACGCTGCGGTCGGCGGGGCGGCCCAGCTCGGCCGGGCTGTCATTGGTAGCGTCTCCATTGGCGAACCGGTCGGGCATCGTCAGGTAGATCACATCATCCGCCGAGAATCCCTGGAATCGCCCCTTCGGATCGAGCGGTGATTCCAGAGTGAACTCGAACTCGCCGCTTCCCGAAGCGCCCTTCACCTGAAAACGATACTTGCCCGCTTTTGCGGCGGGATCGATCGTCAGATAGGCGAAGAGGTAGTGGCCGTTTTCCGAGGTGCGCCGCACCTCGATCCGGAACCCTTTGGCGGCAGTGCTCACCACCGCGCCCTTCAAATCGGCGCCGGTCAGCAGCACCTGAACAGGGTTCCGGGTATGACCAACCCACCAGTTGGGCGGCTCCACTTTTGTAACCGCCGGCGCCGCGAAGCAACCCGCGGCGACGACCGCTTCCAGCAGGCAGACACGTAGCAGCATATGTCAGCCAGTTTCTCAGAGTTTGCTCACTTCGTGGGCCGCGCTTCGCTCCACCATGCCAGGCGCTAATTGCGCGTCGCCAGAGCGCTACATCTTGAGAGCGTAATAGCCCTTGCGAACATGTACCACCAGGTCCTTTCGGTTCTTCACCCGCAGCTCGACGGCGTGGAACAGTCCGTCCGTCTTCAAGGGTTCGGGCCGATAGGCGATGTTGTACTGGTGGCGCAGCTCGTTGGCGATGTTTTCGAACGATTGCTCCAGGTCTTCCACTTTGAAGGGGAAGAATGCCTTGCCGCCGGTCTCCGCGGTGAGGTACTTCAATACCTTGTCCCCGTCGCTTTCGATCTTGCTGATGTTGGTGGAGATTCCGTAAATCACGACATCGGCCTTCTGCGCCATTTCGAGCGCCTGGTCGCGCGTGTACTGGCTCTGGTTGTCTTCGCCATCGCTCACCACCACAATCGCGCGCCGGAACTTATGCTTCGGCTGGTCCTGCGAAAGCTTGTCGCGGCAGGCGAAAAAGATGGCGTCGTAGAGCGAGGTGCCGCCGCCCGGCCGCAGTTGCCGGATCGCCGTGGCCAGCTTCTCCGTATCGGCGATCAGGTCGCTCACCAGTTCCGCTTTGGTATCGAAGCTCACCAGCATAGCGCGGTCCTGATTGGCGTGGATGCTGTTGTTGAGGAACTCGATGGCGGCATCCTGCTCGAACTTGAAGCGCTCCCGGATGCTGTTGCTGGTATCGATCAGGATCCCCAGGCGCAGCGGCAGATCGCTTTCCGCGTTGAACTCCAGGATGTTCTGCGGCTTCTTGCTGTCGATCACCTCGAAATCGTCCTTGGTCAGGTTGGTGACGAAGCGGCCCTTGCGATCCGTGACCGTGTACAGCAGGCTAACGCGCGTGACGTCCACCTGGATGCGCGTGGGCTCGTCCGCCTGGACTACCGGCTGTTGGACCGGCTGTTGGACAACGGGTTTCTGCTCGGCGGCCCAGATGCCGGCGCCAACGGCGGCGAAGGTCGCGAGGAGAGCCCGGGATTTCATATGGCCTAATTATAACCCTGCCCGAGCACTGACTGGCGGATGTGGCGCACGCACTCGTGCGTGCCTGGAGTTTCTACATTTTCAACCCGCGTCTGCGCCTTGATGCCGAGTTCTTCGCGTCGTGCCAGTCTTGTGCGTGCGCGGTTCGAAGCCCCGTTAG
>JADGNT010000132.1 GCA_017883345.1 Candidatus Solibacter sp.
GTAGAAGCTCCCAAGGGTTAGGCTGTTCGCCTATTAAAGCGGTACGTGAGCTGGGTTCAGAACGTCGCGAGACAGTTCGGTCCCTATCTGTGGTGGGCGTAGGAGATTTGAGGGGGCCTGCCCTTAGTACGAGAGGACCGGGGTGGACGAACCTCTTGTGATCCAGTTGTCCCGCCAGGGGCACCGCTGGGTAGCGAAGTTCGGTCAGGATAAACGCTGAATGCATATAAGCGTGAAACCTTCCCCAAGATGAGATCTCCCAAGCGAAAGCTATGTAGGGCACAGGTAGACTACCTGTTTGATAGGACGGATGTGTAAGCGCAGCAATGCGTTGAGCTGACCGTTACTAATCGCCCGTTCGGCTTGACCATAAAATACTACTGTTCACACCAACGCGGTGTGGACGTTACTTTCCAACGTTTAGCCCGTCAATATTCAGTCCAAAGGGCCACTTCAGCCCTTGGATGTCGCCAGTTTCTGGGTGACCCTAGCGAGGAGGACCCACCCGTTCCCATCCCGAACACGGCAGTTAAGCTCCTCAGCCCCGATGGTACTGCACGCGCAAGTGTGTGGGAGAGTAGGACGTCGCCCGGTTTAAATCAAAGGCCTTCGCTTCGGCGAAGGCCTTTTGTCATTTTCCTCACGTTTTTTTCGCCGATTTTGTTTGCCCAGCCTTTCCGGCCCGTGTTATATTCGAAACGCGTTTGACAAGCTTCCGCGAATCCGGCCGAGTGTAACTGTGAGCTTTCCCGCTTGTGTGACCTCACCGATAAGCCCCGCTTTCAAATTGACAGGAGACTAGAGTGAAGAACATATTCGTAGGCAACCTGGATTTTAACGCCTCCGAAGAGGGCGTCCGCGGCCTCTTCGAACGCTACGGCCAGGTTAACAGTGCCCGAATCATGACAGATCGTGAGACCGGACGTTCCCGCGGTTTCGCGTTCGTCGAGATGGAAAATGAAGGCGAGGCGGATCAGGCCATTACCGCCCTCAACGGTTACACCCTGGACGGACGGGCACTGAATGTGAACGAAGCCCGTCCTAAACCCGATCGCGCCTCTGGCGGCGGTGGCCGAGGCTTCAGTGGCGGCGGAGGCGGTGGTGGACGTCCCGGTGGCGGCGGCGGTGGCGGTGGCCGGAAACCGGGCGGTGGGGGCGGCGGCGGTGGCGGCAGTCGCCGGGAACCCCGCTGGTAGTCTTCTGAGCGGCATTCCCAACGAGGGACGTCCCCCGACGTCCCTCGTTGTGCGTTTGGGGGGCGAACTTTGCTTGGATTGAGCAGCGTGCCCCCATGAATGGGGGCATGGCAGCCTGAAAGGCTACGCTACGGGGGCGCGGTTACACCCCGCCGCGCGTACCGTTTTCCAGGAAGGCGCGCAGGCGATGGCTGCGGCTCGGATGGCGCAGTTTGCGGAGGGCCTTGGCTTCGATCTGGCGGATACGCTCGCGCGTCACCGCGAAATTCTGCCCCACTTCCTCCAGCGTGTGCTCGCTGCCGTCTTCCAGGCCGAAGCGCATTTTGATGATCTTCTCTTCGCGCGGCGTCAGCGTCTTCAGCACCTGCGCCGTCTGCTCCCGCAAATTCAGATTGATCACCGCATCGGAAGGCGAGATTCCGTTCTGGTCGACGATGAAGTCCCCCAGATGCGATTCCTCCTCTTCCCCGATCGGCGTCTCCAGCGAGATGGGCTCCTGCGCCACGCGCAGCACTTTGCGCACCTTCGACACGGGCAACTGCAAGCGCTTGGCGAGTTCCTCGTTGGTCGGCTCGCGCCCTAGTTCCTGCACCATCTGCCGCGAGGTCCGGATCAGCTTATTGATGGTCTCGATCATGTGCACCGGAATGCGGATGGTGCGCGCCTGGTCCGCGATGGCTCGCGTAATCGCCTGGCGCACCCACCAGGTGGCGTAGGTCGAGAACTTATAGCCGCGGCGGTACTCGAACTTGTCGACCGCCTTCATCAGGCCGATGTTGCCTTCCTGAATGAGGTCCAGGAATTGCAGCCCGCGATTGGTGTAGCGCTTGGCGATGCTCACCACCAGGCGCAGGTTGGCCTCGATGAGCTCTTTCTTGGCCGTCTCGGCTTCCTGGTGCGCCCGGGTGATGATCTCGAGCGTGCGCCGCAGCTCCGCCGCCGAGGCGCCGAACACCTCTTCCATTTGCTGTAACCGCTGGCCGAAGGCGCGCTGTTCCTTGCGCAGTTCCTTGATGCCCTCGGCGCGGGCGGTCGGCCAAGTCTCCAGTTTGCGCTGTGTCTTGGAGAGGTCGTTCTCCAGCGGCCGGAGTTCTTCCACCGCGGCCCGCAGGCGGCCGATCAGATGGCGGATCACCGGCGACTGGAATTTGATGGCGCGGCACAAACGCGACGTGCGCACGATCAGCCGCCCCAGTTCCCACAGTTGCCGGCGGTATTGCTTGGGCTTCATGCCGCGCGGGATGGCCATCAGTTTCTGCCGGCACTGCAGGATTTTCTTGTAGTGCCGCGCCACGTCCTCGGTCTGGCGGCCGAATTCATGCCGCTTCTCCTCCACCATCTCGTCGGTCAGCATGGGGTCCGCGATCTGGATGACGTCGCGCGCCGAGAGCGTGTCCTGCTGCACCTCCTCGCCCATGCCGATGATCTCCTGAATCACCAGCGGCGCGCGGAAAATGGATTTGAGCACCGTGTTCTGGCCGCGCTCGATGCGGCGCGCGATTTCGACTTCGCCTTCGCGGGTGAGCAGCGGAACCGTGCCCATCTCGCGCAGGTACATGCGGACCGGATCGTTGACTTTCTCGCCGAGTCCCGGGGGAAGGTCGAGATCGATCAGTTCTTCGCCGGCTTCTTCGATCTTCTTCTCGAAATCCTTGGGCTCTTCCAGGATTTCGATGCCGGCGGTGTCGAGCCCGGCGAGCACGTCATCGATGTCGGCGCCCCCGGCGAGATCGCCGGGCAGGACTTCGCTGACCTCGTCGTACAAGACGTAGCCTTTTTCCTTGCCCATCTGTACGAGCCTTTGAAGCCCGTCGTATTTATCGTCTAACGCCACTGAATCCCCGTACTCCCAGCGGATGGATAATCCAGATTATTGTACACTACTGCGCGCTGCACATTCCGATGCCAACCTGTCATGCGCGACCGCCTCGGCGCCAGCCCGGCGCGGCGCGTTCGAGGCCCTGTAATTCCAGCGCCAAACGCATGGCTTCGTCGAACTTGCCGGCGCGATCCAATTCCCTGATGCGCGTCTTCAACTGCGTGCGAAGGTTCTGCTGTTCGCTGCGTTGCATGCTTTCGAGCGCCGCCGCGACCTCCTCGCGCGATATCTCGCGTTCCTCGTTCAACACGGTTTCCGCCAGCAGGCTCTGGTCGGCCTCCTCCAGTCTTCCGTTGACTTCATCGAAACCCACACGGCCGCCCGCATCCTCCAGGGCGAAGATGGCCTGGAAGATGCGCCGCGAAGGCAGCAGGCCGATAGTCTGTAGTGATCGCAGCGGCCCAATCATTTCAGCGCGCAATTCCGCGTCCGTCAACAGCGCGATCAGCAGCATCCGTTCATCGTGCCGCAACGGACTCTGCGGCCGCTCGATGGCCTTTTCGCTGCGTTCCGAAACCGCCTTGCGGAAATGATCGAGCACCATCCCCCGATCCACGCCGATATAGCCCGCGACGTCGCCCGCGATGGTCATGCGCTCCAGTTGGTCGGTAATGCTCTGCACTTTCGGAAGCAGAAAATTCAGCACGGCGACCTTGCCTTCGGAAGTGCGCATATCGTGCTGCGCCCTAGCCCGGTCGGCCAACCAATAGAAGTAGCCCTTGGCGCCGTCGACGCGCTCCTGGTACGCCGCGGCGCCGCGCTCCTTACAGTACTCGTCCGGATCGAGACCGCCATCGAGTTCCACGATCCGCACCTGCATGCCTTCGGCCAGCAGCAGGTCGATGGAGCGCTCGGACGCGTTCGCCCCGGGCGCGTCGGGGTCGAAATTCACCGCGATGCGGTGCGAGTGCCGTTTCACCGCCTGCACCTGATCCGTCGTCAGCGCCGTCCCGCAACTGGCTACTACGTTGCGAAAACCCGCCGCCGTCACCCCGATCGCGTCCATGTACCCTTCCACCAGGATCACGCGATCTTCCTTGCGCACCGTTTCCTTGGCGCGGTGCAGGTTGTAGAGCACCTTTGTCTTGACGTAAAGCGGCGTCTTTGGCGAATTCAGATACTTGGGCTCATCCTCCGCCGAGAGCGCCCGCCCGCCGAATGCAATGATCTTGCCCGATTCATTGTGAATCGGAAACATCAGCCGGTTGCGAAAGCGGTCGTAGAGGCTGCCATCCTCCCGTTTGCCCACCAGGCCCGACTCTTCCATCTGCGTCACGGGGAATCCGCGTTGTTCGAAGAGGCGCACCAGCGCGCGTCCCGAGTAGAGCGAGTAGCCGAGGCCGAATTGTTCCACCGTCTCCGGAGCGAGGCCGCGTTTGGCGATGTAGCCGCGCGCCGCTTCGCCGGCCTGGGATTGCAGATTGGCGCGGAAATTCTCCTCCGCCAGGTCGTGCATGGCCAGCAGCGCCCCGCGTAGCTTGGAATCTTCATCGGCGTACTGCGAACGCTTCGGCATCGGAACGCCGTAACGCTCCGACATCGATTTCAGGGCCTCGTAGAAGCTCAGCCCCTCCTTCTCCATCACGAACTTCACCACGTCGCCGCCGGCCCCGCACGAAAAACACTTGTAGAACTGGTGGACCACGTGGACGGTGAAGGACGGAGTCTTCTCGCTGTGGAAGGGGCACAGCCCCATGTAGCGGTTGGCGCCGGAGCGCCGGAGCTTCACATACTCCCCGATCACATTGACGATATCGACCGAGGATTTGAGTTGCTCGACGAAATCCATGGGCGCCCCTTGCCGCTATTATCCCGCACCGGAGCCATCTTGACACCGCCGTCCGGTAGCAGGCCGACCCCTAACCGACGATGTATTGACCCCGGTGGCGCGCCCGGCGCTAGACTCCTGTAGTGTTCCCGGGGAATATCTTCAACGACCTGAGCCCTCACGCGCGCGTGGTCACCGCCGTACTGCCCTTCGCGGCAGCCATTTTCATGCGGTTGGTTCTGGGCAACAATCAGCTCACGCGCTGGCTGATTTCGCTCGGCGTGATGTGGTTTGCCGCCAACATTCTGATGGCTCCGTACTCCGCCGGAATGCGCCAGGACATTCGCAACCTGCGCACTCTGCTACCATAGATGCTGGAGACGCCGGTTGACGGCGACCTGACGGAGTCCATACAATGGCTGATAGAAGGAGGCCGCATGAGATCACTTGGCTTTCCTGAGCTTCTCGTAATCCTCGGTGTTGCCGTACTGTTGTTCGGCGGCAAGAAAATTCCCGAAGTCGCGAAAGGTTTGGGCGAAGGGATCCGCAACTTCAAGCATGCCTTGAAGGGTGACGAAGAGAAGGTCGAAGAAAAGAAGCAGGCGTAGGCTTCGAGGATCGGCCCGCACGTTGGGCTGAGTTCGTCTCGGCTTCAAAAGATCCGCAAACAAAAAGAGAACCGCAAAACAAAACAACCCCGCGAGGCTCGTTTGGGCATCGCGGGGTTCTCTTTTTACAGCCACAGCGTTGTAGAGTCGACTACTTCGCCTTCTTCGGCGGAACAATCGCGTCTTTCGCGCTCTTGGCTAGGCGGAACTTCACGACCTTCTTGGCCGCGATCTTGATGGCCTCGCCAGTCGCCGGGTTGCGCCCCATGCGAGCTTTGCGGTCCACGCGCACCATCCGGCCGATGCCGGGCAGCACGAACACGCCGTTCTTCTTCGTTTCCGCGATCGCGATCTTGGACAATTCATCCAGGAATGTGCGTGCGATTTTGTTGTTGATTCCTTCGACCTTCTCCGCCAGCGACCGTACCAGTTGCGTCTGGGTCATTCTCTGATTCGCCATATTTCTCCTTATAATTCTCCCGTAGCGCTGCGCGCCACAGTTGCCATCGAACGAATTTCAGCCTCGGCGCTCCAACGAGCCTAAGCCTTGAACGTAATCAATGATAAGGGAAGGGCATGGGGATGTAAAGGGCAAAACAACCCAAAACCCCTGATTTTCCGCAGGTTTTTTGTGCCACGTACACTGGAACCCCCAATTTTACGGGCTTTCCACGAATCCGACACCCCGCCGGCGCTCCAACGCGCATTCCGCCATACTCTCCGCGACCTTGTTCTTCCGCACTCGCAACACCATGCGGGCTCCCGCGGACGGGATCATCGCGATGCGCACGGCGGCGAAAAGTTTGAGCGGTGCGCCGCCGGCAGTGGTCTCGCCCTCTCCCGCCGAGGCCTCCGGCCGGTTGCGCATCTGGTTCAGAAACACGACACAGGCGCCAGATTTCACCAAGGTGCGACGCAATTTTCGCAGACCCGACGCCAGCACGCGGCTGTGCAAGCCGGGAGCGTCGTTTCCGATGCCGGCCTCCAGTTCCAGGCGGGGGACCAGCGCCGCCGCCGAGTCCACCACTACCAGGTCGACCGCACCCGAGCCGGCCAACTGACGCGCGATTTCCATGCCCTGCTCCGCCGATGCCGGCTGAGCGAAGGGCACACGCTCCATGTCCACGCCCAGGCGCGCGGCGTAGGCCGGGTCGAAGGTATGGTCGGCATCGATCCACGCGGCCGTGAGAGCGTTCTGCTGGGCACGCGCCACGCACTGGATCGCGAGCGTGGTCTTCCCGCAGCCCGAAGGTCCGAAGATTTCCACCATGTGGCCGCGCGGAAATCCGCCGCCCAGCACCTCGTCGAGCGCGCGGAAGCCCGAGGGGAAGAAGCACCCCAGCGCGCCCGAGGGCGTCCGCATGCGCGCCAGCCGCAACCAGATGGCTCGCTGCCGCTCCTCTTCCTTCTTCATTGGAGTTGTTCCAAAACAACTGTGTGAACCGCTCCCTTAGAAGCTGTGAAAAAAACATTTTGGGCCGCCGATAAACGCAGATAAACGCAGATAACGCCCTTGTTTTTATCAGTGTTCATCGGCGTTCATCGGCGGCTGATTGTTTTCTTCTCACGTTCTTACGGTCGCGGCTCCGATGTGATTGCAGAGCCGCGACCGGGGTACCCTCTGGGTCGGGAGCGGTAGTCCCATAGGTTCGCGCGGGGCGGGAGCGCTTCTCTAGCGCCGTGCCGGAGCCGGCTTAGCCGCCGCCAGCGGAGCTTCCACGGGCGCCGCTACCGGTGCGCCGTCCGGCTTGATCAGGCCCAACGCCTTGCGCAGTTCGGTATCGATGGTGCGCCGGATGTCCGGATTGTCCTTCAGGAACTGCCGCGCATTCTCGCGCCCCTGGCCGATTCGATCGCCCTTATAGCTGAACCAGGAACCGCTTTTCTCGATGATGTTCTGCGCCACTCCTTGATCGAGCAAATCGCCTTCCTTGGAAACGCCTTCGCCGTAGATGATGTCGAACTCCGCCTCGCGGAACGGCGACGCCACCTTGTTCTTGACCACCTTCACCTTGGTGCGATTGCCCACCACCACGTCGCCGTCCTTGATGGCCGCGATGCGCCGGATGTCCAGACGTGTGGACGCATAGAACTTCAACGCGCGGCCGCCCGTGGTGGTTTCCGGATTGCCGAACATCACGCCGATCTTCTCGCGGATCTGGTTGATGAAGATCAGGCAGGTGTTCGATTTGCTGACCGAACCGGTGAGTTTGCGCAGCGCCTGCGACATCAGCCGCGCCTGCAACCCCATGTGGCTGTCGCCCATCTCGCCGTCGAGTTCCGATTTTGGAACCAGCGCCGCCACCGAGTCCACCACCAGCACGTCGATCTGTCCGGAGGCGATCAGGTGCGCCGTGATTTCCAGCGCCTGCTCGCCGTAATCCGGCTGCGACACCAGCAGGTTGTCCACATCCACTCCCAGCTTCCGCGCGTAGGCCGGATCCAAGGCGTGCTCCACGTCGATGAAAGCGGCGATGCCGCCGGCCTTCTGCGCTTCGGCGATCACCTGCAGGGCGATGGTCGTCTTACCGGAAGACTCCGGTCCGAAAATTTCGTTGACGCGGCCGCGCGGAAGACCGCCCACGCCCAGCGCGGCGTCCAGCGAAATCGAGCCCGTCGAGATCACCGAGACCGGTACGATGGCGTCCTTCGACCCCAGACGTAGGATCGAGCCCTTGCCAAACTGTTTCTCAATCTGGCTGAGGGCGAGTTCTAAAGCGCGCGAGCGCTCCTTTTCATCCATGTTGGTTATCACTCCTGGAATTGGGGGTAAAGAGACATTGTACCAGCCGCTATAATTGGTGCAGAGGACTTGCCGATGCTCTCACGTTTCGTTGCGTGCCTTCTTGCCTCAGCCCTTTTGGTCTCCGGCGCCGCCAAAAAGACCACCGCCACCGCTCGCGGCGAAAACGAAGACTTGATCCTCAACGTCACCATCTACATCGACTCCGCCGCCGTCAAGCAAGCGCTCGGCGACGATTTGGCCGGCCACTACATCGTGGCCCAGGTAAAAGTGGAGCCCAAGTACACCAAGGAAATTACCATTGATCGCGACGATTTCATGCTGCGCACCGACAAGGATGGCGATCGCACCAAGCCCATGGCGCCCAGCCAGATCGCGGGGCGCGGCGCCTTGGTGCTGACCGGCACGCAAGGTCCGGGCGGGGAAGGCGCCGAGCGCAGCCGCGGCTGGAGCATGGGCGGCCCCATCGGCATGGGGGGCGGCGGAATCGGCGCCGGCGGAGGCGCCAACCCCACCGGCGTGAAGGCCACCATGGAGAACAGCGACAAGGAGAACCCGCTCAAGAAACTCCTCGACGCCAAGGTGCTGCCCGAAAAGAAGATCGAAGAGCCGGTGACCGGCTTCCTCTTCTTCCCCATGGAAAACCAGAAAATGAAAGACCTGGAACTCGTCTATGGCGGCAAGGAAAACCGCATCCGCATACGGTTTAAGTAGAGTGGGGCCGTCTCCAGTACCATGTATTCAGAGGAGAGATCGATGGAGAGAATCACGGTAGAATCCATTCCGATCCTGGTCGGGCGGGAGGAGGACGGCCGCTGGTGGGCCGATATCGAGTTGATGCCAGGGGTGATGGCGTACGGCGCAACTCGCGAGTTGGCGATTGCCGCCGTGCGAGCGCTGGCGTTGCGCGTGGCCGCCGATTGCATCGATCACGGTGAGGAGATTCCCGAACCGTTCACCAAAGTGTTCTCGGTGGCATGAGCCATTGGAGATCGGTCAAGGCGAAGCGACTGTTGGCTGCCCTGCTGCGGATAGGATGGGAGGTCGCTTGGCAAAAGGGCTCTCATCGCCGTCTCAAGCGGGCCGGGTGGCCCAATTACACATTTGCGTTCCATGACCACGAAGAGGTCGGCCCTGGGCTTCTCGCGCAGATCGCAAAGAAGACTGGGCTACAGCCTGAGGACTTGTAGCTGGCATCGAGCAGCCACATTCGACCTGTCAAGTGAGCAGCATTGCGTCCGCCCCGCCACCCTCTACTGAAACTCGATCCCCGCCATCACCAGTTGCGGCATCACCTGATTCCAGCTTTCCGGAACGTTGTCGAAGGGCAGGCGGAACGGCTTGATCTGCTCCGGCGCCACCGCGCCGATCTTCGGGCTCACGATGGGGACTC
>JADGNT010000133.1 GCA_017883345.1 Candidatus Solibacter sp.
CTGGTCGCCAAGTTCATGGATCAGAACATCCAGGTGCAGAAGAAGAACGCGGACATGACCTCCAATTTCCTCAACGACGAAATGAAGCAGGCCAAGGAAAGAATGGACACGCTGGAACAGGGGGTCATGAAGTTCAAGTTGGAGAATATGGGCCGCCTGCCGGAGCAGTTCCAGGCCAACGTGGCACAGTTGAATTCCAATCAGATGATGGTGAGCCAGGCCAACGAAGCGATCAGCCGCCTGCAGCAGCAGAAACTCCAGCTCGAAACCCAGATCCAGAACAACAACACCAACGTCAACTACTACAATTCCATTCTCGAGGAGCAGACCACTGTGGGCGGGCAGGCGCAGGTCCGCAACGAGAGGCTCAACCAGCTCAATCAGAAAATCATGAACTTGCAGTCGGATATCGCCGCGCTTCAGGAGCAGTTGACCGCCAACCATCCCGCCATCAGGAAGGCCCAGGCGAGCCTGGCGAATCTGGAGAAACAGCGCCAGGAAGCCGAAAAGGAAGACCTGGAAAGACAGGGCGCCGCCCCGGCGGCCGGCCCGGTGATCAAACGGTCTACCAACCAGCAGGCATTTAAGGCGGTCCAGGATCTGGCCGCGTCCAACAACGTGCTGAAGACCGAAATGCAGAACCTGAACATCCAGATGGACGAAAAGCTCAAGCAGATCCAGGCACTGAACCAGGAGATCGCCAAATACAACGCGCGCGTCGAAGGCAGCCCGCAACTGGAAGGACAGTACGTCGCCCTTACGCGCGACCTCTCGCTGGCCAAGCAGAGCTACGAAGATATGCACCGCAAGAGTGAACTCTCCGAAACCGCCAAGGATCTGGAAGAGCACAGGGGCGGTGAGAACCTGGAAGTGCTCGATCCGGCCAGCGACCCGCAGGCGCCCTCCGAACCCAACCGCCCCCAGTGGGCGGCCATGGGCGCCGGAATCGGCCTGATGCTCGGCATCGTGCTGGCCGGCGCCAAGGAGATGAAAAATACCTCCCTGAAGAATTTGAAGGACGTCCGCGCCTATACCAATCTGCCCGTGCTGAGCAGCATCCCGCTGCTGGAAAACGCGCTGCTGGTGCGCCGTAAGCGGCGTCTTTTGTGGCTGGCATGGTCCAGCGCGATTATTTTCGGCTCCATCGCGATGAGCGCTGCGGCTTACTACTACTACTACGGCCACGCATAGACATGACCGGAATCGCCAAACGCGCCACGCAGGGGAGAATTCATGAGTAGAGTACACGATGCATTGAGGCGGGCGGAAATGGGCGGCATGATGCCTCCCGAAGAGCCGCCGGTAGATCCCGCCGAAGTAGTCCAGGTCAACCCGGATCTTCGTCCGCCCGACGGACCGGTGCATGGCGACACGGGAGCCGGCCCGATGGGTCCGCTGCGGCTCAATATCCACCCCGGCATGCTCACCGAGGTCCAGGTAGTGCCCTTCTCGCCCGCCCCGGAATCGCACCTGCTCGATCTCAGCAACTCGCACGACACACCGGCCGAGGAGTTCCGCACGCTGCGCACCCGGCTGAACCACCTGCAGTCGCTACAACCGCTGCACACCATCGTGGTGACGAGTCCCTCGCCGGCCGAAGGCAAAACGTTTACCGCCGTGAACCTCGCCCTGGCCCAATGCCACCTGGCGGAGAGTTCGGTCCTGCTTGGCGATTTCGATTTGCGGCGCCCCATCGTCCACAACCTTTTTCAGATCGACCGCGCTCCGGGACTGAGCGATTTCCTCACCGGCCAATGCACTTTCGTTCAGGCCATCCGGCGGGTGGAAGCCATGAATCTCTATCTGCTGCCCGCCGGAACGCCGGTCAAGAACCCGCTCGAACTGCTCAACATGCGACAGGCGAAGCTGCTCTTCGAGGAACTCCCGCGCAGCTTCAACTGGTCTGTCTTCGATACCCCGCCGCTGTTGTTCTCGGCCGATGCCAACCTGCTTTCCACCATGGCGGATGGCACGATCCTGGTGGTCAAGATCGGCTCCACGACCTTCGACAACGTCACCCGCGCCATGCAGTCTCTGTGCGAGAACAACGTCCTGGGCATCGTCGCCAACGGCGCCCGCGCTTCCGAGCTCTATAGCAAGTACACCTACTACTACTCCAAGGCCGAATGACCGGACGGAGAACCGGTTCCGGAACCGGGGACAGGGCTCCGGAACCGGAAGACACGGCTTCGGACCCGGGGACTGACAGGACTGCCAGCGAATTTCCGGCAAAGTCAGCCAGAAATTCATGGCAGTCTTGTCAGTCCCGGGAGGCCTCCCTCGGGGCTACAATATAAGCTCACGCCAATGAAGCGCATTCTTGTTGTCCTTGCCGCGGGTATCGCCGCGCTCTTTCTGGCTTCGTGCAAGCACTCGCCGCCAGCTAATGTCGCGGCCGAGGTGAACGGGCACGCCATCACCACCGCCGAACTGGATAAGACTTATCAATCCAACGCCCAACAGGCCGAAGGAGCGACCGAAGACCAGATCATGGCGCAGAAGATCGATCTGCTCTCCAGCATGATTATCCAGGAGATCATGCTGCAGCGCGCCGAGAAACTGGGACTGGCGGCGGTGGATGCCGACGTGGAGGGTGAAATCTCCAAAATGCGCGCACCCTACACCAAGGAGGAGTTCGAAAAACAGCTCTCGGCGCAGCACATGACGCTCAACGATTTGAAGGCCAAGATGCGCAGCAAGTTGACGGTGGACAAGTTGGTGAACAAGGAAATCACGTCCAAGATCACCATCACGGACGGCGATATCTCGAGTTTCTACAACGCCAACAAAGCCAGTTTCAACCCGCCGGAGCCGACCATTCACATGGCGCAGATTCTGGTGACGCCGTTCCCCGACCCGAATGTGCGCAATCTCAAAAACAGCAAGGCGCAGAACGAGAAGGAGGCGAAGGCCAAGATCGAAGGAATCGCCGCCCAATTGCGGCAGGGCGTGGATTTCGGCACGCTGGCACAGAACTACTCGGAAGATCCGCAATCGGTGACCAATGGCGGCGATATGGGTTTCGTGCGCGAGAGCGATCTCGACCGGGTCAACCCGGAGTTGCGCAAGATGGTGATTTCGCTGCCGCAGGGCGGCGTCTCGCCGGTCATCCCCACCCCGGAAGGCTTCCGCATCCTGAAGGTGATCACCCGGGAACCGGCCGGCCAGCGCGAATTGAACGACCCGCGGGTGCAGCAGAATATCCGCGACATGCTGCTCAACAGCAAAGACCAGATGCTGCGCGCAGCCTACTACGAGACCGCCCGCAACGGCGCCAAGATCGAGAATTACCTGGCGCGGAGCGTGCTGGAGAACGCGGGGAAAGCAAAGTAGAGTTCAACCGCCTGGAAGAATGCCCCCAAGAAAGGGGGCATGGCAGCCTGAAAGGCTACGCTACGGTGCTGCGACGAAGAATCAACGAGTTGCCACTACTTCGTGTGGCCGATTTCGTAGACAAAGATGGTGTGTTCCACCTTGCCGACCTTGACCTGAATCATCTCCGTGGGTTTCCACCCGCGGATAGGGAATTCATTGGAGACTACGCGAGCGCCGATCTTGAGATGCTTTTCCAGGTTGGGGCGTAGACGGTCGTTGGAGTTGGTGAGGAACCACATGGTGACCACGTCCGCCGGGCTCAGGTCCACGCGCAAGGCGCTGCCTTCCACGATGCTGACGCGGTCGGCCAGTCCGAGGCTCTGGATGCGCTCACGAGCTTTGCGGACCAGGTCGGGCATCAGTTCGACGCCGACGGCCCGCGCGCCGAATTTCTGCGCCGCGGCGATGACTACCCGGCCATCGCCGCTTCCCAGGTCGTAAACCATATCGCCGGGTTTGACACGGCCGGCCTCCAGCATTCGATCCACCAGAAATTGCGGTGTGGGGATGGCGGGCCCCAGATTCTCCGCGGCCCCGAACTTCTGGGCGGCCGCGGGAAGCGCGGCCGACGCGATGACGAACGCAGTAAGCAGAACCCGCATATCTTATCTGACGGGCGCACCAGCGCTTGCGGTTGCGGTCTTTCCGAACTTTAATTTTACGATACGGCCGATGATTTCGGTCCAGGCGAAAAAGAGGTCGCGGGGGCGGCTGATGGTGAACTCGGCGCCCTTGAGCGTTTTGACGACCGATCCGATGGCATCGCGCCACGGATTGACCTGCGGATTCAGGTTGTAGTTCATGTAGAAGACCGGGAACTTCAGATCGCCGACCTCCTTGAAGGATTCCTGCGGCAAGCCGCCCTCGACGGCAACTTTCGGACCGGCGATGATCACGGCGTCGGGCTGCTCCTTGCCGTCCTTGATCTCCTGGGTGATGAAACTGGTCAGGAATTCGGCATCGCCGTGCTTCTGAGCCAGCCGTTTGAGATCGACCGTGCCGAGGTTGAGCGAGTGGAGCGCCTCGCCCAGCGCGGGGAAGTCGATCTGCGCGGCCGATTCCTGGCGGTAGATGACGCGCTGCTCCTGCATGTTGAAGGCGACGATGGAGAACCTGGTGATCCGCGGCTCCCGCGCCATGTTGCGCAGGATGGAAATCAGGGCGCGCGTATCGAGGGGCTGGAGCGTGGCGGAGAGCGAGTCCTGCGGCGCGAAGTTGACCATCACTTTGATGTTGAGCGGGTCCGCCTGGGTTTCGCGTGCTACCACCGGGGGTTCCTGCCTGAAGGGTTCGGTGTCGGCCGGTTGCACGGCGCTAGCCGGAATGTCGAGCGCGATCTGCTTATCCTTCGTGGGCAGCGAGGCTTCGCTGTCCCAGTTGAAGGAGCAGACACGCTCGCCGCGGTCGCGCATCAGCCAATCGATATGGTACTTGCCTTCGCCCACATCGAAGGTTCCGGAGAGCATGGCACTGCCGCCGGCGTCGCTCTCGATCATGGGCACATTCCAGCGCTGCGAGAAATAGACCGCATCGTCGGGCTTTTGATCGGGGGCCACACGGAAAACCATGGTGAGCTGGTTATCGCTGCCGGCCAGGTCCTTGAGGGGAATGCTGACATCGTAACCAGCGTGAAACTTGAGGTCGAAACCGAGTACCGGTTTGATGGGGGTCACGGTGCAGGGAACGTCCTTGCGAACTTCCCTGGCTTCCAGAATCGCCGCGTCGGAGGTGAAGAGCCTCACCGCGCCGCCGGGCCCGGATGCCGGCATCAGAACCTGGGCGGAAAGACAGGTGCTGGTTACCATCCACACACAGACGAGGATTTCCGCCCTGCTCGCCGGTCCGCTACGAGAGATCCATCTGGGTACCATCACCACACCGAGAAGCGCCTGCATCCACAGTGTTCCGATAACACGGTAACGCTGATAACGTAATTATGCCGCAAATTATTGCGGTTGTAACGTCCAAAACGTTAGTGGTTCGCAAAAAAACTGTTGCACAAGGTAAATATGGTCTGCTTCAGCCCAACGGGATATACCTTGTTCGGCATGGATCGCACGAAAAAGCAGGACGAGGATACTCCCAACACCAATGGACTCTCTGGGTTGCCAGGCACCCGGGCGGAGTGGCGCTGGGAAGAGTCTCTCCAGTTGTGGCGGCGCGCGCGCTAGACCACAGCCGGGCGGCGTTTCACGCGATAGCGCGAGACGTATGCCGCGCCCTCGGGGGCGGGCTCCTTTTGAAGGTCCGACTGGATCTCGTCCAGCATGCCGATGGCGTGGATACAGTCCGGCGGGAAGCCGTAAGCCTGGACGGCGCGGCGCACTTCATCCAGGCGGTCTTGGTAGGCGGGGAATTCCACCAGGGTAATCGATTCGGTCCGGTCGCGGCCATCGGCGTAATGGTAAACCAGGGCAGCGTCGTGATAGATCTGCGGGTTGATCGGGAAACTCACCAGGGCCAGCGCCTCAAGCAGCGATTCCAGGCAGTGCGGTTCCAGGTGAATCGAGACGGAAACCAAGGCTCCCTCGGCAGTCGAAAGCGAAGGAGTAACCGGCAATATTTTGGGCCAGACGCTCATCAAATCCTCCAGCATCCGGCGATGGGCCCGTAGCGCAAACAAAAAACCCTGGAGCCGAAAGGCGCCAGGGCCGAAATGTTTTTCGAACAGACCGACTCGCCTTTAGCACTTTTTTTCGTGGTTGCAATTAGCAGGGTTCAACATACCCTAAATCATTCCACGTCGTCTTCAGCGTATCAAAAGAGCTGGCGGGGAGGCAAGAGTTTTAATGTACAATCCCTTTAATGAGATACGCGTCGCTTTTGCTGGTGCTGGGGTTCGCCACCGGTTGCGCGGTCCGGTACCCAGCGGTGGTTCCGATGCGCGAACAGCAGTTCCGCAGCCACGATCAGGCGGTGGCGCTGCCTTTGGATCAGGAGGGACGCGGGGAAGTGGCGAACTTCCTGGAGCACGGCGGCAACCGCTTCGGCCGCAACGCGGCGCCGGACGCGCAGGCGGCCGGCCACAAACAGATGCTCGACGCGCTGGCGGCCGAGGGCAACCTGAAGATCCGCGCGAGCTTAGCGACGCCGGACTTTTGCGCGATCGCTTTACCGCTTTGCCAGGCGGCGCCGATCTTACGCAAGCGGATGGCGGTGACCCAGGTGATCGATGCGCGCAACCGTCAGCCAGAGGTGCCGGACCCGATCGCGGTCTGTGATGACGAGTACTGCTGGATCTTCCGGCAGTCGAATAACCTGCTGACGCACCTGGTGGTGGTGCGCAGCGTGCGGAGGTTGCAGCCATGAGCCCAGCCATGAGCCTGCATGCCGATCTGCTGGGGCGCCTGCAGGCCATCGCCAGGGTGCAGTTGGTGGCGCGACTCCAGGACGACCGGCTGAATTTTCCGGGGGCCAACGAACTGCACGTGTTTATTCCGGACATCCACCTGATTACGGCCGCGCGCCGGGTGGAGGGCGGATACCAGTACGGCACCAACCACCCGGTGCTGCTCGAAGCCGTGGTGAAATCGCTGCGCGCGCTGAAACTCGCTTCCGCACCGGCCGGCGAAGTGGTGGTGTATCAGATCGGCGACCTGTTCGATCTGTGGCGGCAGGTGGACGGGCTGGACCCGAACGCCAACGCGGCATCGGCGATCCAGAACGATCAGGCGAGCCTGTTGGCGGCGCTGCGCGATCCGGACCTCAACGCGCAGTTCCTGCTGGGCAATCACGATTACGACCTCTACCGGTTTCCCAATTTCGACGCGTGGCAGCGGTCTTTTGTGCTGGCGCCTTCGGTGATGCTGCTGCACGGCGACGTCTTCGACTGGGTGGAGAAGCTACCCGCTGAGTTGAAGAATCTGGTGCTGTTCCTGTTCACGGCTTCGCACCCGGCGGGAACGGCGGATCTGGAGAAGTTGCGCCCGCTGAACAACAAGCAGCGGGGTGGCAGGAAGTTTCGCGACTTCATTCAGAATCAGGCTCCAGCGCCCACCGGGAAGTGGCGCGAGACGAGCGATGACGGGGGAAGCTGGAACGTGCAGGTGGAAGGCACGGCGCCCAAGGAGATGCTGCTCTACCTGGATGAGGCGCGGCAGAAATGCGGCGAGGCCAATCGCCAGTTCGGCAGCGCGCTCAATATGGCGGTGATCGGGCACACGCACCAGGCGCGGATCGCGGTGCACGATACGGAGGACGAATTCTTCACCCTGATGGATTGCGGCGCGTGGATAGAGAATTGCAGTACGGCGGACGACCCCACCCCGCGGCCGAATGCGCAGATCGCGGCGCTGGGAGCCAATGAGGCGCGGATCTATCAATTGGCGCCGCTGGAGTAAAAAAAAGGGTCTCTCGCAAAGGCGCCAAGCCGCAAAGAGAAGGTCGCAGAAGGAAGAATGCCCCCACGAATGGGGACATGGCAGCCTGAAAGGCTACGCTACGGTTCCAATTCAATCGGACAAGCGGATGGCGGCACGGGGGGGACGGGGGCGATGGAGGGGATTTCCGCGAGGGTGAAGGGCAGGGAGCAGATTTGTTTTCCGGTGGCGGTCCGCACCTGGAAGAGAAACTGGCGGGGCGATGAATCGGGTGGAATCCAGAGCGCCGTGTATCTTCGTTTGGACTGGTCCGCCTCGGCCAGAACGGTCAGGAAATTGAGGCCGCGGTCGGTATCCTTCTCCTGCCAGACGCCCTCCTCATACGCGTAGATAGCAATGCGGCGGACGTCTGTGTGCCAATCGCCGGCGGGGTCTTCGTCCCAATCGAAGCGCGGGATGCGAGCTTCGAGGCGGCGCAGTTGGCGGGGCAGCAGGGGCTCCAGATCTTCGTCCACCATGTTGCGGCGGCGGCGCACCAGCAGGGTTTCGGGGCCGAACGCGTGCTTGCGCCGCGGGCCGGCGAGAAAGGTCCGCGCGGGTACTGTATCGCCGGATGGCGGATCGCCGCGGCCGGCGGCGGCGAGCGCGAGCAAACGGGCAAGTCCGGCAGCCTGGCCGCGGCCGAGCAGGGTGGAGGCGCCCTCGTACTGTTGGAGTTCGTATTCCGGCGCGGAGGTGGTGTAGCCGATGTATTCATCGGCCAGGCCGACGATGGCGTCGGCGCGGGTCTCCTGGCGGATGGCCCAACCGGCGGCGGTGGTGGCCTCCACTGGAATGGCCGCGAAAGAAAACGAACCCAATCGCACCCAGGTGACTGGGACCAGGGCAGGGAAAATTTTGGGCGACAGAAAGCGCGCCGGCCGGAGCACCTTCACCGCCTTGGCGAGCGAGTTGCCGTCCAACGATTCCACGGCGCCAGAGACCGGGCCATCCAAGGCGGGTTCCTTACCGCCGTGCTCGCCTGAGGGCGCGGGCTTGCGCGCTTCGGCACGCCAGCCAAAGTTGTAGAAGATGGTGCGTCCATCCTCGGCGCCGCCGGGCTCAGCCGCGCCGGCCATGGGTTGCGAAACGAAGCCAATTCCATCGGTGTCGCGCCAGTTGTTGGCGACGGTTTTGCGGCGCACTTCGATTGGCGGATTGGGGTCCGCCTGGAACTTGCCGCTTTCGAGAAGGCGAGCGGCGCTGGAGGCGAGGCGGCCGGCGAGACGGATGGCGTCGTCGCGATCCTGCGTTAGCCAGTCCGGCGAAAGGTCGCCTTCGGCGCCGTTGAAGAAGCCGGCGACGGGCGCGCGGTCTTGTTCGAGCGTGGCGCAGGCGATGCCGGCGAGGTCGCCGGAGTAGAGGTCGGCGTCGTGGGTGATGGAGGTGGGATGCACGGCGAAGAAGAGCAGCAGGGCGCGCGGTTGGCCCTCGCGGAGGATCTCGACGAGTTCGAGGGCGGGGTCGACAGCGAGATACCGCGGGCAGCCCTGGGTGGTGCCGTCGGGACAGGTTGCGCCGAGGCTGCGGCCGCGGAGGAGGATGCTGGTGCGCAGGGCTTCCGGGTTGGCGAAGAAGGGAGCGATGGCGCGATTGCGCTGGATGCCGGGAGCGCTGCCCCGATAGAAGCGCAATTCGTGGGGGCGACCGGCATGGGTGTGGGCGTCGGCGATGGAGTCGACGATGGCGCCGGCGATTCGTTCGGCGAGGAAATCGAGGAGCACGGGGTCGAAGTGCGGCAGGGGCCCGGCGAACCCGTTGTAGATCTCGGCGGAGGCGAAGTTGGCGGGGCCGTGGTGGGTGTGGGTGGCGGCGAGCACGAGTTCCTCGGGGCGCAGGCGCTGG
>JADGNT010000868.1 GCA_017883345.1 Candidatus Solibacter sp.
GCGGTGCGTCTTCCACTACTCCAGTTCCTCGGCGGCCTGCCGCTCGTGGCCGGCGCAGTTCGCCGACCAGCGAGACCACGCCGGGGTCGATGCGGGTCACCAGCCGGTCGGCTTCCTTGCCCTTGTAGTCCCTGGCGAGCAACCGGCTGGCGCCGCCGGGGACCTCGGCCATATCCGCGATTACCGGCCCCTGATGCACCGCCACGGATCTCGTGCCGCCCAAGCTATGAGCGCGGCGATAGAATGGATCTGCTATGTCCACCAGAAGGCATTTCCTCCAGACCGGCCCGGCCATGCTGGCGGCAGCCGGACTTGCTGGCGCCGACCAGAACGTTTCGCCGAGCAACCGCATCCGTATTGCGACGATCGGGTTCGGTGGCATGGGAATGGGCGACACGAAGTACGCGCTGTCCGTTCCGGGCGTAGAACTCGCGGCCGTCTGCGATATTTATGACGGGCGTCTGACCCGTGCCCGTGAGCTGCATGGGGATCGGGTCTTCACGACACGCGACTATCGCGAAGTGCTCGCCCGTAAAGACATCGACGCGGTGATCATCGCCACACCAGACCACTGGCACGCAGCGCTTTCTATCGCCGCGATGGAAGCGGGTAAGGATGTCTACTGCGAGAAGCCGATGGTGCAGTCGGTGGGAGACGGCAAAGGGGTGATCGCGGCGCAGGAACGCACGGGCCGGATCTTCCAGGTAGGCAGCCAGTACGTCACATCCGCGGTCTACCAGAAAGCCAGAGAGCTCGTGCAATCTGGCGCTATCGGCCGGCTGACCATGGTCGAGGCTTGGCTCGACCGAAACACGGCGTTGGGGGCTTGGCAGTATTCGATCCCGCCGGATGCATCGCCTGCAACCGTGGATTGGGACCGCTTTCTGGGGAAGGCGCCCAAGCGCCCGTTCGAGGCCATCCGGCTCTTCCGGTGGCGCAACTATCAGGACTATGGCACGGGCGTGGCCGGTGATTTGTTCGTGCACCTGCTGAGCGGACTTCACCACGTGACTGGATCGACAGGGCCTGAACGCATCCTCGCTACCGGCGGACTACGGTATTGGGATGACGGCCGAGATGTTCCGGATGTCATGTTTGCGATGCTGGATTACGGCAAGCAGACGAGCCATTCGGAGTTCACCATGTCATTGCGGGTGAATCTTAAGAGCGGCGTTCCGGAGGAGCGTTTCGGATTCCGGTTTATGGGGACGGACGGAGTAATCACCACCAGCATGAGTTCCCTAACGCTGGAAAAGGCGCCACCGGAGCGCGAGCCAGGGTACAGCATCAACACTTTCCCGAAGGCCGTCCAGGAGGAGTTTCTGCGCCAATATCGGCAGAAGTATCCGTCGGGGAGCCAGCCCGCCGCGAAAATCGAACCGGAGAGGTTCGCGCCCCCATCTGGATATGACGCCCACCAGGAGCACCACCGCGTTTTCTATGAGGCGGTGCGCAGCCGTAAGAGGCCGGTGGAAGATGCCGTGTTCGGCTTCCGTGCGGCCGGCCCGGCATTGCTGGCCAATACCAGCTACTTCGAGAAGCGGATGTGCCACTGGGATCCGGGCGCGATGACGGTTCGCGCATAACCGAGGACCGCGTCTGCCACCCTCTACGCGCCCCACCCCTGGAGGCCGAGCGCCCTCGACCGCCGGCGACGCGTCGAGGGGCTTACGCTCCTTGACGCGGGTCTTCCACTGGCCCAGATCCTCGGCTGCCTGGCGCTCGTGGCCGCGCAGTTCGGCGACCAGCGAGACCACGCCGGGGTCGATGCAGGTCACCAGGCGATCGGCTCCTTGCCCTTGTAGTCGCGCACCAGCATCCCGCTCGCGCCGCCGGACAAATCTGCCATGTCCGCGCCCCGCTGGTCCAGGATCAGGTCCAGGTTCCAGCGGAGGGAATCTGCTGAGGCTCGGTCGCCCATCTGCGGTGCCGCCTGCCACGCCGCGGATCCGACTCCAGCCGATCACGCCATCCAAGCGGTCGATGGAACTGCTCTCCGCCGCCGCGCGCCTGGTCGATACCTTTCCACCCTGTGCCTGGAGGATATCCTGCCCGCGGAGCCTGATGATCTGGCGCAACTCGCAACCAATTGCGTCCGTTCGCAGCCTACCCGAGTCGCGCGCTCAGCAAGCGGTCACACAATCCGCCTATTTCCGCCCGCCGCTCCACTACTGGGACCGAGTTAGCAATCTAAATAGGAGGAGGCGGCGGTGTACACGTCGCAGTCGTCGTCAACTGGCCTTTCTGGACGTGCAACTGTGCGTTGCCCGCGACAGCCATCGCGGGGACCGTGATGCTGCCGATCTGACCCGCGAACTTCGCGGACGTGTCCAACTGGCTTCCGCTAAACGAGTACACGGACCGGCAAATCGGGTCGATCGTCAATGACGACCGGTTTCCGGTCGAAGACGATGAAAAGGTGCCGGGGCCGCTCGTAACCGGCGTGAAGGTCCCCTTCAACGGAAACGTTGACGGCGGCGGAACGGGATTGCACACAGCGTTCACGCACTGCACGGACCCGACATATTGGACCTGTATTTTGCCGATGTCCAGGTCCACAAAGAGGCCGCTCGAAGGCAACGCCTGAATAGCCGATGCCGGCACAAGCCCCGAGA
>JADGNT010000869.1 GCA_017883345.1 Candidatus Solibacter sp.
GGGGACGCCCAGGAAGCATGCCCCCACGAATGGGGGCATGGCAGCCTGGAAGGCTACGCTACCGGCGGCGGCCCCAGCCTCCACCGCGGATGCCGATGCCGATGCCGAAGCTCGGGCCGTAGCCATACGGGGAGTAACCGTAGTATCCGGGGTAGCCGTAGTAGCCGGGGTAGCCGCCGTAATAGTAGGGATACGGACTGTAGTAGGGGCGCGTCGACGGGCGGCGAGCCACCGTGGTCTGCACGGGGCGGTCGTATTCGTCCGGGCCCACATACCGGAAAGCTTGCGGGGCGCGAGTAAGGTCGACGTTCACCGGCGCGTCGATGCGGAAGGTGAGCAGGGTTTCCGGGTAGACCACGGTGGGGTGGCCGCGGGTCAACAGCACGCCGATGATACCGGCGGTGGCGCCCGCTCCGGCGCCGATGGCGGCGCCGCGTCCCCAATCGGCGGCGGCCCCGATGGCGGCGCCCAGGGCGGTGGTGGTGGCCACTGTGGCGACGTCCCTGCCCACGCTGGTCTGGCCGTTACGGCTGACCAGTTGCGATTGCACGTTGGCCTGCGTGCCGTCGGCCAGAGTAAGTCCGGTCAACTGCAGGGCGAGGCGGCTGGTACCCTGCGCGCGTCCGGCTTTCATGGCTTCGGCCACGCGGCCCATTACCGTCTGGCCGCGTTGCGCGACTACCACGCCATCGACCACGATGGGTTGCGCCAGGCTGGCGTTGAATACGTCGCCCTGCTGGTTGCGGTCGCTGGAAAGCTCCTGTTCCACGCGAACGGTCACAAAGGTGCCGGGCTTGATGGTGAGTGCGGAGGGCAGCCCGTAGTGCGGGACGGCGGCGGGTGGCCGGTCGTTGCGCTGCTGCTGCTGTGGCTGCTGCTGTGGCTGCTGCTGTGGCTGCTGGGGTTGACCGTAGGAATCGGTGCGCGCCACCGGTTGGCTGGGGTCCTGATCCTGCACATCGGGCGCGGCCGGTTGGGCTTGCGGGGCTGGCGCGGGCGGCGGATCGTTCCAACGGCGCCATCCGCCGGTCTGCGGGTCTTGGGCCAACAGGAGGGCGGTTCCGGTAAAGAGATTCAATGCGATCAAGCGAAGACGTGTCATAAATTGGTGCCTCGTAGCAAGTCAGTCTGGCTACATGCATGTTCTTCGCCATTCCTAAGTGATTGATAATAATGGACAAGTCGGCCGCGCGGATGGCCGGATTGCACCGCTCTTGGTGGTTTTCGGCCATGGGCCTATCGGTTTTCCCCGCTGGATGGTATGATTCGACCCATGTTTTGTCATAGCTGCGGTACACAGGTAACCACCGATGTGCAATTCTGCCCTACCTGCGGGCAGCCCCTCGCCGCAAGTCCGGCGACCGCGGCGGCGCCAGCGTATGTAGCGCGCGGCGGACTGACCGCACGTCCCGGGGCCTGGGTCGGAGCAGGCTGGGACCTCGTCAAGGCGGACATGGGCAACTATGTGCTGCTCGCGCTGGTGTTCATCGCGCTTAATGGCATGGTGCCGATGATTCTGCAAGGTCCGCTGATCGCCGGTTTCCACATCTACTGCCTCAAGCGTCTGCTCGGCCGCCAGACTGACTTTGGCGATCTCTTCAAGGGATTCAACTTCTTCGTACCGGCTCTGGTGGCCTCGCTGGTGATAGGGCTCTTCACGTTTGCCGGATCGCTGCTCTGCCTCATCCCCGGTCTGGTGGTCATGGCGATGTACAAATTCACCTATCTGTTCATCGTGGATAAACGCATGGATTTCTGGCCGGCGATGCAGGCCAGCCACAACGTGGTGCGCAACGATTATTTCGGCTTCACCATGTTCCTGCTTCTCATGGCCTTGGTCAATGTGCTGGGCGCGCTGTGCTGCATCGTGGGCCTCCTGGTATCCATCCCCGTGACCGTGGCTGCGATCACGGTCGCCTACCAGGAACTGGTCGGCTTCGACCCGCAGACGCCCGACCGGGTCTAATGAGAAACATGTGGCGCTGGGCCGCGCTCGCCGCCGGCCTTGCCGTACTCTGGTCTTTCACGCCGCCGGATCTCCCGCTCTGCGGGTTCCGCTGGCTCACCGGACGCCCCTGCCCTTTTTGCGGGCTGACCCACGCCGTGTTCGCGCTTGCCAAGGGCCGCTGGGCCGAGGCACTGCACTGGCACGCCTTGAGCCCGCTGGCGGTGGTCATGCTCGCCGGTTGGCTATGGAACCCGCCGCGCCTGGCGCGCCTGTGGATGCCGTGCGCCGCCGCATTCGGCGCCTACGGCGTGTGGCGAATCGTCTTGGGAACCGGCCACTTCTGAGCTTGCCACTTCTCAATCAGCCACGCGGCGGCGAAGCATACCGTCAAATCCGTGGCGGCGTGGAACAGGAACAGATGGCGCCCCGCATCCAGCGAGTCGGCCAGCGCCGCCGCCGCGAACTCACCCGCGCCCAACGCCGCAATCCCCATCGCCACCCACCGCAGCGGTGAGCCGCTTACCAGGCACCCGGCCAGGAACACCACGTACCACGCCACCATGTGCCAGGGCCATCGGCGCAACAGTTCGCCGCGGAAGTTGCTCCACAGCGCGAAGCGTTGGGTCCGCGCCCCCGGAGCGCGGCCGTCTTGCGCGCGGAAATTCC
>JADGNT010000870.1 GCA_017883345.1 Candidatus Solibacter sp.
TTCGAGGATTACGTTCTTGGCGGCATCGGCGGCCGCCGCGTTACCCGCCGCCAGCGTGGAAGCGGCGGCAGGAAGGAATGCTCGTCTGGTCATAGAACCAGCATGGTATCAGACGTATGGGCTAAGCGGTCAACTCACCGCAGAGACGCGGAGACGCAGAGATAAGCGCAGAGAAAAGCAAGAACAAGATGGACGAAGGGAGTGGGATTTACGCGTTGGCGCGGGTGGTGCGCGGAGAACGCGGAGGGAAAACCCGTCCGAGCTCCGCTCGGATTGGCCGGCTGAAGCCTGCCCCACCTTGGTTGGAGCGTTATGCCACGCTCACGGCCGGGGCCCCGTTCGCGCGCGCGTCGCGGCCATTTTGGCGGCCACGCGCATAGCCTGCTTCATGCTGCGCGGGTCGGCGCGGTTTTTTCCGGCGATGTCGAAGGCCGTGCCGTGATCGACGGAGGTGCGGATGATCGGAATGCCGAGCGAGATGTTCACGGTTTCTTCGAAGTCGATCAGTTTCATCGGGATGTGGCCCTGATCGTGGTACATGGCGACGACCAGGTCAAAGGCGCCGCGAACCGCCTGCAAGAAAACCGTGTCGGGAGCGTGCGGCCCGCTGCAGGGAATGCCCTTGGCGCGCGCGGAAGCGATCGCGGGGACGATGATTCGCTGTTCCTCGTCGCCGAAAAGGCCATGCTCGCCGGCGTGCGGGTTCAAGCCGCAGACGGCGATGCGCGGCCGATCGATGCCGAGCAACTTCATGGCGTCGCTGCCCAGCTCAATAGTTCGCAGGATGCGGTGGGTGCTGGTTTGGCACGCCGCGCGCAACGGCACGTGGGTGGTCACATGGATGGTGGAGAGGCGTTGGCTGCAGAGCAGCATGCGGGATTCGGTGGCCTCGCAGAGTTGCGCGATGTACTCGGTATGTCCGGAGAACGGGCGCCCGGAGAGCGCGACGGCTTCCTTATTGAGCGGCGCGGTCACCATGGCTTCCGCCTCGCCAGTGAGACACATCTCCGTCGCGATGCGCACGTACTCCACGGCGGCCACGCCACAGCGCGCATCCAGGCGGCCGAAGGAAAACTCCTCGATTCCCGCCAGCGCGCGCGGGTCGCGAAGTTCCGCCCGAAGCGTGAGTCCGGTGATCCGCTGGGCCATTTCCAGCACGGCGGCATCGCCCACCACGATCCAGCGGGCCAGGGACGCGAGTGCGGGATCGGCGGCCGCCTGGAGCACGATTTCAGGGCCGATCCCAGCGGGATCGCCCATGGTCAGGGCAATGGTGGGTAGGTTCTCTAGGTTCGGTTGGGGCATGAAAAATAATCCGCTACTTGAATCAGGGTATCGCTACGCCCGAAACCGCCGGACTTGGTCGCGACGGAGACGCCATCGAACTCCCCGCCATGGAGGATGCCATGCGGGACCCCAGAAACGATTTCATCACACAACTCGATACGCTGCACGCCGGCCGCCCGGCAGACCAGAGATGCGGTGTCTCCGCCGGAAAGCACCAAGGCCGCGGCCGGCACCCCGGCGATGCATTCGCGCACCCGTTCCAGCGAGACCAGGCCGCGCGGAATCCGCAGGATCACGTGTTTGCCGCGAGCCAGCGCCTGGCAAACAGATTCCCGCGTGGCGGCGTGGGGATGGAGCAGCACGGAGGGTCTTTGGGCCAGCAGCGAGCTCTGCTGGGCGCCCGTCACACTGTGATCCGATCCGATGCAGAACAGCGCGGCGCCGGTTCGCGCGGGCGCGGAGCGTGGGGCGCACGCTTGGCCGAGGAGGCGTGCCAGGGCAGAGGCCAGGCCGGCGGACCCCACCCACAAAATGCGCCGGCCCATGGGCAAGATGGCAGCGGCAATTCGATCCAGGTCAAGGTCGCAGTTGGCATCGACGGAGACGAAGCGGGCGCCTGCCGAGAGGATCGCCGCAATGCCATCGGGCTGGGTGTGAGCACAGGCATGCCCGGATTGCAGGTGAAGGAGGCGGGCGACGTCGACGGGAGCGAACTCCGGCGTGCCGGTGACCCGCAGAAAGCCATCCTCCACCACGCGGTGCATGCTGGGAAACGCGGGGCAGACGACGGCCGCATCGCAGTGGAACGATTCCAGGGCGGCGGCGATTTCGAGACCCGTGTTGCCGCGCAAGGTGGAATCGATCTTCTTGAAGACGCGGGCCGCGCAATCGGCTGGAAACTCGGTCGTCGCAGCGGCCAGGGCGCGGCGGATTTCGGCCGGCGCGAGATCACGGCTCTCCGTACTGACCGCCAGGACGCGGGCACCGGCGGCGCCGGTATCGCGTGCCACCAGAACGGCGGCCGGACGGAGACCGCGAGCCGCGAAGTGCACGGCAGCGTCGCAGGCTCCGGTGAGGTCGTCGGCGACAAGCAGGCAGTCCATGGAGACGGGTTTTTCCTCTTTTTCCGGGGCCGGCATCGGAAGCTTCAATTTAGCGCAAGGAATCACGCGTGTGGGGTGCACAGTGCTGAGACAACGACGGCGGCATGGCGGCCGAGCTGCGCTCGGCTCTGGAGTTTCTACATTTTCAACCCGCGTCTGCGCCTTGATGCCGAGTTCTTCGCGTCGTGCCAGTCTTGTGCGTGCGCGGTTCGAAGCCCCGTT
>JADGNT010000871.1 GCA_017883345.1 Candidatus Solibacter sp.
AGGAGGACGAGCGCAAGTTGCCAACTCCCCCGACGACATTCAATGGTGGCGGCGGACTGTACTCCACCGCGGGCGACTATGTGCGATTCATGCAGATGATCCTGAACCACGGCACGGGATTCAACAACGGGCGGATCCTCCAGCCCAAGACGGTGGAGAGCATGATGACCAATCAGATCGGTGAACTGACCGCTGGCAAGATGAAGAGCTTCAAGCCCAACACATCGGCCGATGTCGACATCCAGCCAGGCCACACCGAAAAATGGGGACTCGGTTTCCTGATAAACCCCACCCCCTATGCCAGCGGGCGATCTGCAGGCAGCCTTGCTTGGGCGGGACTCTATAACACCTTCTATTGGATCGACCCCAAGCGGCGTCGGTGCGCGGTGATCCTGATGCAGTACCTCCCATTTGTAGATAAGGAAGCAATTGGGCTATTGGACGACTTCGAGCGGGTCATTTACCGCAACTTGTGAGATAAAATCCGGCTCTGCGAGTGGGGTCGACACCGTGGCGTGAGGAGTGGGCGTTGCCTGGCCTACCCCTCTTCAAACAGGTAGGCGATCTCGTTCGCGCCCTGGTAAGGCGCCGTAGCTGTTTGCCAGCCGCCTGATACAGAAACGCGGGGCAGTTGACGTGGCTGTGATCGGATCAGGACTCGTAATTCGGCCAGAATCCGCCGACGTGCCCCGGAGGCGTGCGCCTGCCTCCCGGTCAACTTTCCCGATTTTTCCCGCCGTTTGCTGGTGGGATGGGGATTCCGCGACAGAAATGGACCGGGCTGGGTTAGGGGGTCCCACATGAGCGGAAGCGAACTGGCGACGTCCAGCTTGGACAAACTGGCCCGCCATGGGTGGCAACGACGCCCGACCTCAATTCTTCGGGTTCGGCGGGTTAGTCACGATCTTGGAATCCACCGAAAACTTCTTGTAATTGCTCCATTCGATTTCCTCGTCCTGAGCGAGCCGTTTGATCAGGCCGACGCGACCACTGCCGGTCAGGACAAGGCGCTTAGGGAGCCAAAGTTCGGCATTCACCTCGGTCTGTTCGAAGACCATTTTGGCGCCAGAATTGAGACGCGCTAGGAATAGGCCCCAGGAGATGGTATCGGTGGTCTCGGCCTCCACTCGGGCCCATTGGTACGTGGCTTTGTCGATCAACATGCGGCCACGCAGTTTCAGCAGCATTTTGGCGTCGCCGCTTTTGGCCTTGACGCCGGGCCGGGGCGCGCCGGAGACTACCCAGACGGACCGTCCATCAACTATAGAGTCGCCCTCGAACCGTAGGTCGAACAGTTCGGGTATTTCAGAAAGGAAAGCGAACTCGCGCCGGCGCCGTTTTTCCGCTTCCTCCAGGCGCCGCTGCTTCTCGGCGAGCGTTTCGGAACCAAGCCTGCGGGTCTCCCTATCAAGTTTCTTCTGCTCGCTGCGCTGCTCGTCCTGGCTGAGCGGCTTGCCATCCCGCTCCAGCGTGCGGCGGTACGGCTGTCCGTCCAGCATGAGCGTTTCCCAGGTTTCCCGTTTCGTGGATATCACTCTGCCGTGGGAGTCGAGGTGCTTCTCCACGGAGTGCGCCTGCCAAGTGTAATCTTTCATGCGCGCCCAGTCGAGTTGGTCCTGCGCGATGGAACGGCGCACCAACTCGTGGGGATCCTGCGCCCAGGCCGCTGCCACTGTTATGAGCATCAGTAGAGTGTGCCTGTCCGGCCTCATATTCGATGATACCGTGGCGATGGTCAAACATCCCACCCACTGCCAGAGGTGAGCCGAAACGCTGGCTGTGCGACACCTCGACCACGGCGGCGATAAGAGCGCCGTGCCAGTATCAGTCCCGCGCGCGAGGGAGAATCGCGCGCGAGCTACCGATCCGGATTTGTGGCGGGATGTCAGCTGGACGAGGCCATACGAGCGCCAGGACACCGGCGCGCGCGTGGTGCTGTGCGCGCGGGATGCGGTGCTGGACGAAGTGCGCGGAGCGATCAAAACCGCCGGAGGCGCGGCGGATGTGATGCCGCTCGACCCACGGCAGCCCGCGGCCCCATCCGCCTGGCCGCTTTCGCGGTGAAGCACTCCCTCGCCGTGTCAGGCGATTGAAGCTGGGGCATCGTATCGCGCACACTGCGCCATCAGGTACGTCGGGCTGCGGGGCACAGGCGGGGTCACCCTGGTCTCCCGGCAGATGACTCCGAGCTGCGTGGCGGCTATCGCTGGTTGCAGGGGGATTTCGCGACAGGAAACGGGTGCTGCTTTCAAATCCGCGGTTTGGGCATTAGAAGTCCAAGTGAACTCGCCGACTCTTCTGGACAGCCAGTTTTCTATAGCCCCCCTCGGCCATTGGTTGCCATACGCCTTTTCCACAACCTTGCGGATTGCGGCGCGGCGGAGATGCTGGTAACGGTGCGCCGCGCAGCGGGCGCGGACCCGCTGAAGCGTTGTGCTGCGGAATAGAAGTCCGACGGATCTTCGCTTTCGATCAGGGGTCAGTTTTGGCGGTAATCGATTGACTGGGTTGGAGTTATCGAAACGAAGAGTGAAAATCGGCCTGACTACAATCTACTTGGAGGGCAGGGAGACTTTGAGCGCATCGAGAATGCGCTGCTGCTGTTGGTC
>JADGNT010000134.1 GCA_017883345.1 Candidatus Solibacter sp.
AGACATCCCCGCGCTGCTCGGAAAAATCGACGAGGGCTACGATATCGCGAGCGGCTGGCGCCAACACCGCGTGGATAACGCCATCATGCGCAAGATCCCGTCGCGCATCGCCAACTGGCTCATGGCCAAGGCCAGCGGCGTCGCCCTGCGCGATTTCGGCACCACCTTCAAGGCCTATCGCGCCGAAGTCCTCAAGGACGTCAACCTCTACGGCGAACTCCACCGCTTCATCCCCGCGCTGGCCAGCTTTTACGGCGCGCGCGTGATCGAAGTGCCCATCCGCAACGTGCCGCGCGCCGCCGGCGATTCGCATTACGGCATCGGCCGCACCTTCCGCGTCATGTTCGACATTCTCACCATCAAGTTCCTGCTCAAATACTTCACGCGCCCGATGCACTTCTTTGGCACGCTCGGCCTGGCCAGCACGGTTTCCGGCGGCGGCATCATGGCCTACCTGCTCGTGATCAAGGTGATGGGCTATGAGATTGTGATCGAGCACGGTCCCTTGATGATCGCCGGATGCCTGCTCCTGTTGAGCGGCCTGATGATGTTCACCACCGGCCTGATCGGCGAGATGATGATGCGCACCTACTTCGAAAGCCAGGACCGCCGCATCTACGCTGTCCGCGAGATCCTCACCCGCAAACAGCGCGGCGTCGCCGGCGGCACCAAGTAGCGGCGAAGCCCATTCAACGCAGAGACGCTGAGACGCAGAGATAAGCGCAGAGAAAAGCAAGAACCATCGACGGCAGGGGCAGGATTTGTGTCGTTTTGGCGGAACTATTCTTGCCACGCACTCGAACCCAGTGAACACCGTCCTCGGTGCGCCGCGCTCTCAGGTTTTGACTTGCTTCTGTCTTCTCTGCGCTTATCTCTGCGTCTCAGCGTCTCTGCGTTGAAGAACCTTCCAGCAAGTCCTGCAACGCGCCGCCCAATTCCGGGAAACCCCACTGGAACCCGGCGGCTTCCGGCGCGGCGGGCAGCACTCGCTGGCTGGCCAGCAGGACCTCCGACATCTCGCCGAACAGCAGCTTCAGCCCGAATGCCGGGACCGGGAAGATAGCGGGCCGGTGGACCGCCTTGGCCAGAACCTGCGTGAAATCCGCATTGGTGACCGGGATGGGCGCCACCCCGTTGAGCGCGCCGCGCACCGGGTTCTCCACCGCGAACTGGAACATCGCGGCCAGATCCGCCAGGTGGATCCACGACATCCACTGCTTGCCGTCGCCCAGTCTGCCGCCTAGCCCCAAGCGGAACGGCGTCAGCATGCGCTGTAGCGCGCCGCCGCGGGCGTCCAGCACTACACCGATGCGCACCCGCACCACCCGCATGCCGAACTCCTCGGCGGCCACGGCTTCATTTTCCCACGCGGCGCAGACCTCCGCCAGATAGGAATTGTCGGGCGCCGAGTCCTCGCGCAGCACTTCATCGCCGCGCGAGCCATAGTAGCCCACCGCCGACGCGCAGATCAGCGTCTGCGGCGGATTGCGCAGCTTGGCGAGCGCCTGCACCAGGTTGCGCGTGCCCACCACGCGGCTCTCCCGGATGCGCCGTTTCACGTCCGCGTTCCAGCGCTGCGCCACCGGCTCGCCGGCCAGATGGATCACCGCGTTGGCATTGCGCACGCCGTCCTCCGGCGCCGGCCCTTGCATGGGATCCCAGGCGGCAATCGCGACTCCCGGCGGGACATTGGTGCCGGCGTGCCGGCTGACCACCGTCAGGGCGTGGCCACTGGCGCCGAGGTTCTTCAGAAGACGCCGGCCAATCAGCCCGCTGGCGCCGGTAATGGTGATGTTCACGCGGTCAACTCCTTGCCTGTGCGTTCCAAGCGTTCGACGCCCATTCTACAATGTTCTTGCACGCGTTCGTCCATCACGGTCATGACGGGTAGAAATCCGATTTGTACCCGGCAGGTACAATGAATTAGGGATGAGGGTCTGGAATCGCGCAAAACTGCTGTGGGGCTACCTGACGCGCCGGGCTTGGCTCGACGCGCTGCCGGTGGAGTATATCGTCGAGACCACCGCTAAGTGTAACCTGTATTGCCCGATGTGCCCGCGAGAGACCCACCCCCAACCCAAGGCGGACATGTCGGATGAGGTGTTCCGTACGCTGCTCGCCGAAGCCGGAGACACCGCCGAGCACATGATGCTGATCGGGCTGGGCGAACCGTTCATGGACCCGAAGATCTTCGAACGGATCGAATACTGCCATCGGCACAGCGTCTCGACGCTGCTCTCCACCAACGGGACGTTCCTGGACGAGCGCTGTGCCGCCAAGGTGCTGGATTCGCCGCTCGAACAGATCACGCTGAGCTTCGACGGCTTTAAGAAGGAAACCTTCGAGTTCTATCGCAAGGGGGCGAAGTTCGAAAAGGTGCGCGACAACTTCGTGCGCTTCGCGCGCATGAAGCACGAGCGCGGTTCCAAACTCCAGGTAGTGGTGCAGATGGTGCGCATGGAAGGCAACGCGGGCGAGGTGGACGACTTTCTGGGTTTCTGGAAGGGCATCCCGGGCGTGGACGAATTGCGCATCAAGGAGGATGAGACCAACCTGATGCGCCCCGATGCCGGCCATGCCGCCTGCGATTGGAAGTACCCTTGCCATTACCTGTGGCGCGGGGCGGTTTACGTAAAACAGAACGGCGACGTGTACCCCTGCTGCCAGAGCTACATGCTGGACGGCAAGCCGCTGGGCACCGTCGGGCAACAGCCGCTCACGCAGATCTGGAACGCCGCGCCCATGCAGGAGATGCGCCGCCTGCATGCCGCCGGACGCGGCGGCGAGGTGGACATCTGCGCGCGCTGCTGCACCACCATCCCGCATCCCGTCCTGGTGACCGGCAGTTTGTTGTTGCACGGAAAAACCGTTCGGCGGCTGCTCCCCCTAGTGGAGCGCTTGACCTACCTGGCGAAGCTGCCTACGCGACTGCTGCGGCCTCCTACGGGACAGACTAGACTGCCATGAATTTCCGGCGTAGTCTGCCGGAAATTCGCTGGCAGTCCTGTCTGTCCCCGGGTCACCCGGCGTAAAGCGCTGCGTAAGGCGCTGTGGCCTCGAAAGACGGTAAACTGTCTCCTAATGAAACTCACAAAGATCGGCGTTTCCGTTCTGGTGGCAGCGGGATTCGTTGCCAGCGTGATCCCGGGCAGCCGCGCCCAACAACGGCCCGCGCCGAATAAGGAACTCATCGCCGCGCGCCACGCGACGGAGAATGCGCTGGCGGAAATCGCCATCATCGACCGTAAGCTGATGGTGCCGATGCGCGACGGCAAGCGTATGGCGACCGACGTCTACCGTCCCAAGGACACGTCGAAGAAGTACGCAATCATCTTCGTGCGCACGCCGTATAACTTCAACTTCTGGGACGTGCGCAACGGGGCGCCGCGCGATATGAGCGCGGAGCTGGCGGCGGTGAAGCGCGGCTACGCCTTTGTGGAAATGAACGAGCGCGGCCACTTTTTCTCCGAGGGGCAATACGACATCCTGGGCGCGCCGCTGACCGACGGGACGGACGCCATCTCGTGGATGTCGTCGCAGCCGTGGTCGAACGGGAAGGTGGGGACCATCGGCTGCTCGTCCACCGCGGAATGGCAACTGGGCGTGGCGGCGCAGGGGAATCCGGCGTTCGCGGCCATGATCCCGCAGGGATTCGGCGCGGGCGTGGGGCGCGTGGCGCCGTACTACGAGCAGGGCAACTGGTATCGCGGGGGCGCGGTGCAGATGCTCTTCGTCGCGTGGCTTTACGGGGAGCAGAACCAGGTGCGGCCGATGTTTCCGGCGGGCGCGTCGCAGGCGGATTTGATCCAGGCCTCGAAGCTGTTCGACCTGGCGCCGCAGATGCCGCCGGTGGATTGGGCGAAGGCGCTGACGCATCTGCCCGAGGCGGACATCATGAAGAGTGTGGGCGGGCCGAGTGGCATCTTCGCCGACCGCGCGGAAGTTTCCACCGGCGGCGCCATGATCCAGCGCGCGCCCAACGACCCGGCGTGGTATCGCGGCGGGTTGTGGCATGACGATATGAAGATCAACGTGCCGGGCTTCTGGTTCATGTCGTGGTACGACGTGTCGGTGGGGCCGAATCTGGCAGCGTATAACTTCGTGCGCAAATCGGCGCGCCCGGAGATCGCCGCGCAGCAGTACGCGGTGATCGCGCCTACGCTGCACTGCGGGTACAAGCGGGCCACGGAACATACCAAGGTTGGCGAGCGCGACATGGGGGACGCGCGGTTGGATTACGACGCGCTGACTTATGGGTGGTTCGACCATTTCCTGAAGGGCGAGGATAACCAGATCTTACAAAAAACGCCCAAGGTTCTGTATTACACGATGGGGATGAATAAGTGGCAGAAAGCGGACACCTGGCCGCCGGCCGGCGCGCAGCCGATGACGCTGTACCTCGCCAGCGGCGGGAAGGCCAACAGTCTGAAAGGCGACGGCGGCCTGGCGGCAGGCGCGCCGGGCGCGGACAGTCCGGACGGGTTCGCGTACGACCCGATGAATCCGGTGCCGTCGTTCGGCGGCAACGTGTGCTGCACGGGCAACGCGGTGACGGGCGGCGCGTTCGATCAGCGCAAGATGGAAGAGCGGGCCGACATCCTGGTGTACACGTCGGAGCCGCTGAAGGAAGGCACCGAGGCGAGCGGTCCGATTGACGCGACGCTCTACGTGTCGTCGGACGCGAAGGATACGGATATCACGGTGAAGCTGATCGACGTATCTCCGGACGGCGTGGCTTACAACCTGGACGAGACCATCCAGCGGCTGCGCTATCGCGAGGGGTATGACAAGCCGCCGGTGTGGATGGCGGCGGGCAAGGTGTACAAGGTAACGCTGCAGCCTATGAATACGAGTAATTACTTCGCGGCCGGGCACAGCATCCGCATCGAGGTGTCGAGCAGTAACTTCCCGCGCTTCGACCGTAACCTGAATACCGGCGGCAATAACTACGATGAGGCGAAGGGGGTGGTGGCGCACAATGCGGTGCACCATTCCCGGCAGTACCCTTCGCAAGTCACGCTTACCGTGGTGAAGCGGGCGAACTGACGGGCTTGCCACTGCGGGATTTCTGCTCGATGTGAGTGGTGTACTGCTTGCCGTGGGCGCGAAGGATGAGGTTCTTGCCATGGACGGCGACTTCGATCTTATCCCCCTCGTGCACGTGAGCCATTCCTCTGTAGGTAACGATCTGGCTCACGTGGTAGAGCCACTCGCCTGCGTCGATGTAGATGCTTTCGCGCACGGGGGTGACGCTGCGTCTGGCGCGGACCGCGGGTTCGTGGTAGACCTCGCCGTAGTGCGCCACGCGGAAGCTCGATTCGACCACCGCCTGGGTCCAGGTCAGTGGGATGTTTCCGGCGGCGAGGGGGAGCGCAAGAAGGAGGATGACGAGCAGTTTCATGACGGTCCTCTAAGATCATGATACTGCGTTATTGCACCAGTCCTCGACGCGCCGGCCGCGGCGCACCGCCCATGATGTGGGGCAGGTTGAAAACCTGCGCGGCGGTTGATTACCGCCGCCGGCCCGCTGCGAACGCGGGGGGTACCCCTACCAAGCTGCCCCACAAGGCCTCAGGAGACTGCCCCATCAAGCCTTTACGCCGCCGCGCGGCGCAGGCGGTCCAGGATGCCGGCCCATTCGGGGGTGTCGGGCGGGGGCTCGATGGCGATCCAATCGAGGGACTGGGTGTCAAGACGGTGTAGGGTCTCATAGAGGACGGCGGCGTAGGATTGCGGGCCGGCGGGCATCTCGTGGCCCATGCGCAGCACGATGCCTTTGCCCTCGCGTTGGACCGTATCCAGGTAGAGCGGCGTCGCGGGGCGATAGTGGCGCGCGTGCATGCCGGGAGCGGCGTGCGCGCCTTCCGCGGGCGCGGCGCCCTGCAAGATGGGGCCGATTAACGCTTCGAGCTCGCTGATGGAGATCACGCCGGGGCGGAGGAGCGTAGGCGTGTCCACCAGCGAGAGCACGGTGGATTCGATGCCGACGCGCGCCGGGCCGCCATCGAGCGTGTAGTCGGCGAGCGATTCGGGGATGTGGGCGGCGGCGGTGGGGGAGAGCTCGGTGAAACGGTTGGCGCTGGGGGCGGCGATGGGGACGCCGGCGGCGCGGATCAACTCCAGCGCCAGGGGGTGCGCCGGCATGCGCAGGCCGACCGTGGGCAATCCGGCGGTGACGATGTCGGGGACTAACGGACGCTTGGGAACTACCAGCGACAGCGGTCCGGGCCAGTAGCGGCGGGCGAGCAGATCGGCGGCGTCGGACCATTGCGATGCCAGCGTGCGTGCCATCTCGATGGAATCGACGTGGACGATCAGCGGGCTGGTGCGCGGGCGGCCCTTGGCGGCGAAGATGCGCGCCACGGCATCGGGGTCCAGGGCGTTAGCGCCCAGGCCGTACACGGTCTCGGTGGGGAAGGCTACCAGCCGTCCGGCGCGGATCAATTCGGCGGCGCGGGCGAGGTCGGCACTCTGGTTCAGCCCCTGGGTCACTCCGGCGTCTCGTCTTTGTCGTCGCCGGCGATTTTGCCGGTCTTGCGCCACACCAGGTAGGCGTGGATCAGCGCGTCGAGATCGCCTTCGAGGACGCGGTCCACGTCGCCGATGGAGAGGCGGCTGCGCAGGTCCTTCACCATGCGGTAGGGGGCGAGCACGTAGTTGCGGACCTGGCTGCCGAAGTTGATCTCGAGCTTGGAATCTTCGGTCGCACGGGTTTCCACGCGCTTCTTGTCGAGTTCGAACTCGTAGAGGCGGGCGCGCAGTTGCTTCATGGCGGTGGCGCGATTTTTGTGCTGCGAGCGCTCGTTCTGGCACTGCACCACGATGCCGCTCGGGAAGTGGGTCATGCGCACCGCGGAATCGGTCATGTTGACGTGCTGGCCGCCCGCGCCGGAAGCGCGGAAGGTATCGATGCGCAGGTCTTTGTCCTGGATATCGATTTTGATTTCGTCGTCCACCTGCGGAAAGACGAAGACGCTGGCGAAGGAGGTGTGGCGGCGCGCGTTGGCGTCGAAGGGGGAGATGCGCACCAGGCGGTGCACGCCGATTTCGGATTGCAGCAGGCCGTAGGCATTCTCGCCGTTGACTTCGAAGGTGGCGCTCTTGATGCCCGCGCCTTCGCCTTCCAGGCGGTCGGTCATGACGGTGGGGAAGCCCTGGCGCTCGGCCCAGCGCAGGTACATGCGGAGCAGCATCTCGGCCCAATCCTGGCTCTCCGTGCCGCCGGCGCCGGGGTGTATGGTCATGATGGCGGAGCGCGCATCGTTTTCGCCGGAGAGCAGCATGGCGGTTTCCAGGCGCTCCAGGTACTCGGCGTAGGGCTTGAGGTCGCGCTCGATATCGCCCGCGACGGCTTCGCCTTCGCGGGCCAGTTCGAAGAGGGTGTCGAGGTCCTCGGTCATGCCGCGTATGCGGCTATCGTTGGCGATGGCCTCTTCCAGGCGTTTGCGGGCCTGCATCACCTTCTGGCTCTTTTCGGGCTGGTTCCAGAAGTCGGGGGCGGCGATCTGCTCCGCGGTCTCGGCTAGTTTCTTTTTCTGAGTGGAGGCGTCAAAGATACCTCCGCACGGCCAGGGCCTGGTCGCGAAGCGGTTGGTATTGGCGTTCTAATTCGTCTAAAGTCATGGGCGGTTCACTCCAATTCTAACAAATAGGCTTTCTTGCCGACGTTATGGGCGCGGGTCTGGCCGATTTCGATGGAGACGCCTTCGGCTTCATGGATGTGGCCGCAGAAGAAATGGGCGGGCTGGCAGCGCTGGATGAAATCGCGCACGGCGATGGATCCGGCGTGCAGGCCGGGACGGACCTGGTCGAGCGCGGTGCCGTAGGGCGGGGCGTGGCAGACCAGGACCAGCGGGTGTAGATCGGCGAACGGGGCGAGGTGTTCGGCGATTTGCGGCTCGGTGTATTCGCCGGGGGTATCGAACGGGGTCGGGTTGGAGTAGCCGAGCCCGGCGACGCGCCAGGCGCCAGCCGTAAAGTGTCGCTGGTGGAAATCGTTCAGGCCGTACTGTTCGCATAACCCGGCGATCTGGGGCGCGGATTCGTGGTTGCCGGGGAGTACCCAGACCTTGTCGCCGCGCGTCTTTAGGATTTGGCCGCAGCGATCGAGTCCCCTGCCCCAGGTGACCTGGTCGCCGGCGGAAATGTAGAAATCCGCCTCCACGCGGAGGATGCGTTCGAGCGTCTTCCAATCATTGTGGATGTCGGAGAATATGAGTAGTTTCGACGTTGGCATAGCGCATGAGCGAATACGATAACGAACTATCGAAGATTGTAGCCGAGCTGAACCGGGCGGCGCCCAGCCAGAAGTATGCGGCGGCGCGGACGGGGCAATCGACCGCGTCGCTGGATCAGTTGCTGCACGCGGCGGCGGCACGCGGCGCCTCCGACGTGCTGCTGATTGCGGGCGCGCCGGCGATGCTGCGCGTCACCGGCAATTTGACGCCGCTCTCGGGCGCGGTGCTGGAGGCGGACGATGTGCGCAGCCTGGTGCTGCCGCTATTGGAGCCGGCGCAGTTGGACGAGTTGCAGAAGCGCAAATCGGTGGATTTGAGTTTTATGCGCGAGAACCTGGGGCGCTTCCGGGTCAACATCCATCACCAGCGCGGGACGCTGGCGGCCAGCATACGCCTGCTGCCGTCGCGGATTCCGTCGCTCGAATCGCTGCATCTGCCGTTGTCGCTGGCCAAGCTGGCGGAGCGGCGGCAGGGGCTGGTGCTGGTGACGGGGCCGACGGGCTGCGGCAAGAGTTCCACGCTGGCCGCGCTGATCGACATCGTGAACACCAAGCGCGCGGCGCACGTGGTGACCATCGAGGACCCGGTGGAGTACCAGCACGCCAATCGCAGCGCGATCGTCGAGCAGATCGAAGTGGGGCGCGATACGCCGGATTTCGCGGTGACGCTGCGCAGCATCATGCGGCAGACGCCGGACGTCATCCTGGTGGGGGAGATGCGCGACGCGGAGACCATCGCCACGGCGCTGACGGCGGCGGAGACGGGGCACCTGGTGTTCTCGACGCTGCACACCAACGACGCGATTCAATCGATGTCGCGGATTCTGGATTCGTTCCCGGCGGGGAATCAGCCGCAGATCCGGCAACAACTGTCGCTGACCATGGCGGCGGTGGTGGCGCAGCAGTTGGTGCCGGGGGTGGATGGGGTGAATCGCTGGCCGGCGGTGGAGATCATGATCGCTACCGACGCCGTGCGCGCGCTGATTCGCAAGGGCGACGACCATCAGTTGCGGTCGCAGATTTCGGTGGGGCGCGCCGAGGGGATGACGACCATGGAGCAATCGCTGGCGGATCTGGTGAGGGTCGGGCGGATTACGCGCGAGACGGCCTACGCGCACGGGTATCGCACCGACGATTTGCAGCGGTATCTTCCGTAGCGTGACCTTTCAGGTTGCCACGTCGGCGTCCTTGCCGACGTTCTTCAAAGAATGCCGGTACGATACCGGCATGGCAGGCGGGACGCCCGCGCTACAGTGCCCTGTATAAGGCGCGCTATTTTGCGCCGCACTCCACTAGAATAC
>JADGNT010000135.1 GCA_017883345.1 Candidatus Solibacter sp.
GTCGTCCAGCACTTCACGGAGGCTGAAGGGCTGACTCCCGGGGCTCTCCGAACCGCCTTCCGCGACCGCAACGGGGCGATCTGGTTCGGGAGCAAGCGGGGTCTCTCGCGGTACACGCCGACGGCCCCGTCCCCCTCCCGTTCCCCGTCGGTCCTGATTACCGGCGTGCGCCTCGCCGGAGTCCCGCACGCCGTCCCGGTGGCGGGCTCGCCGTCGCTGGAGCTCCCGGACCTCCCCTTCGACCGTAACCGCGTCCAGATCGAGTTCGTCAGTCCTGGACGACGGGAGGCCGACGCCGTCCGGTACGAGTACCGGCTCGAAGATGCGATGGAACCGTGGATCCGCCCCGGCCCGGGACGTTCCGTCGACTTCGCGAATCTCGCCCCGGGACGGTACCGCTTCGAGGTCCGCGCCGTCACGGCGGACGGGGCGTCGAGCGTGGCTCCGGCGGCCGTGGGGTTCACGGTCCTGGCTCCGTTCTGGCGACGCTGGTGGTTCCTGGCCCTCGCGGCCGTCGCCGTCGCGGCCGCCGCCTGGACGGCGTTCCGATACCGCATTCGCCACCTCCTCGAGATCGTGCGCGTCAGGACCCGGATCGCGGCGGACCTGCACGACGACATCGGCTCGAGCCTGACGCGCATCGCGATCCTGAGCGAGGTCGCGCGGCGGAAGGTGGGCGAGGGCGAGGCCGGCACGCTGCTGGGCGAGATCGCCGAGACGACGCGTGCCCTCGTGGGCTCGATGAGCGACGCGGTCTGGTCGATCGACTCGAAGCAGGACGACCTCCGAAACGTCGTGGTCCGCATGCGGACGTTTGCGACCGACGTCCTCGACGGGAAGGGCATCGCCTGGACGTTCGACGCCCCGGCCGAGCCTGGAGCCCGGCTCGCCCCCGAGATCCGGCGCGAGCTGTTCCTCGTTTTCAAGGAGGCCGTCACGAACGTCGCCCGCCATTCCGGAGCGCGGACCGCCACCTTGAAGCTCGACCTCGACGTGGACCGGGTCGTCCTCGAGATCGCCGACGACGGAAAGGGGCTCGAAGTCGAACCGGCGCACGATCTCGATTCGAGCCTCCAGCGCGGGCGCGGCCTCCTGAGCATGCAGGTGCGGGCCAAGAGAATGGGCGGGGACCTGACCGTCACGTCGGCCTCCGAAAAGGGGGCGCGGCTGGTCCTGGTCCTCCCGCTGCGGAGGAAGGGCGCATGACCGTGCGCGGAGGCGACCCTGCCGGCACCGTCCTCGTGGGCCTGGTCGAGGACGACGACGCGATCCGCGAAGGCCTGCGCGTTCTCGTGGACGGGAGCCTCGGCTTCCGCTGCGTGGGCACCTGGGCCTCCGTGGAGGACGCGCTCGAGGGGCTGCCCCGGGAGCTGCCGGACGTCCTCCTCATGGACATCCAGCTGCCGGGGATGTCCGGCACCGCGGGCGTGCGGATCGTCCGCGAGCGCCACCCGTCCATCGAGGTCTTGATGCTGACGATCCACGCCGAGCGCGAGCGGATCTTCGAGTCCATCTGCAACGGCGCGAGCGGCTACCTCCTGAAGAACACGCCGCCGGCGCGACTGCTGGAGGCGCTCCGAGAGTCGAAGGGCGGGGGAGCGCCGATGTCGCCGGAGATCGCGCGCAAGGTCGTGGAGCTGTTCCGGAAGGCGCCGCCGCCGCCGGCCGAGGAGACGCGCCTGGCCCCTCAGGAGGTCAGGCTCCTGGGCCTCCTCGCCGAGGGGCACAGCTACCAGGCCGCGGCGGACCGGCTCTGTGTGAGCGTGAACACGGTTCGCAACTACATCCGCAGCGTCTACGACAAGCTCCACGTCCACTCCCGCTCGGAGGCCGTCTCCAAGGCGCTGCGCCTGGGCCTGATTGGATGATGCGGAGCATGCCGCCGGCGAAGAAACGCACGCCGATGCTCTGACGGGCGGCGCCGGCGCGCCCTAGCTTTCTTCCAGTCTTGGCCAGGAAGGCGGGACCCGAAGGAGGAAGCCATGAGCGACACACTCAGCCCGGTTGGCCGCCAAGTCCGGTTTTCCGTGATCGCCTCGCTGGCTGCCCTCCTCACGCTGTCGCTCACCCTGCTCGCGAAGCCGCCGCGTGCAGCCGAAGCGAAGCCGGCGGCGGGGAACGCCGTCGCGACGGCTCCGGAGGCCGCTCCCGACAACACGAACGAGAGCGTGGGCTGCGGCTGCGCGGAATCCTGCTACGCGACCAACTGACCGTCCTGGGGCGAAGTCCCCGCCGGCTCGGAGTTGCCCTGGGAGTTCCGCGCGGCGCGCGGCCCCGCCCCTGCTCAACTGCCTTCCTTGATCGGACTAAAGGAGGACGCAATGAGAATCGAACAGACGCAGGCGAAGACGGGATCGAAAGAACTCCTGGTGAGTGTGGTCTACGACCTGGCGCTCGTCGTCGCAGCTGTTCTTTCCATGGGAAGCGCTCCTCCGAAGCACGCCACATCTTCCATCGAGGCCGCCAAGCCCATGGCCGCCAATGCAGTCTGCACGAAGGCGGATGGCACTTCGCCCCGCAAGGAGATCGCGCATACGGACAGCCTCGACGTCCAGCCCAACTGACGCACCCAGCCGGGCACCTGGCGAAAGAGTCACAAAGCGGGAAATCACTTCAGCCCCTCGCCGGGCCCGGGCCGAGCGCCTGACCACGACGCTTGGAAGCGCCGACGTTGGCGCGGTCTACTCGACCGACAGCAAGCACCGCCTTCTGGGCGGCTGCGGGTCCCGGTAAGGCGAGAGCCACGAGGAGGAAGGGCCACTGGAAGGTTGAACACCGAGTAAAGTGGTGGAGCTGATCAGGATCGAACTGGCGACCTCCTGAGTGCGATAAAGGCCACCTCCATCACTTTCCCAGTAGATTCTTAAACTTAGAGAGCGGGAAAGCGCCCCGTCTAGGGCGTTCGTGCGTGCCGAATCAGGGTACGCCCTGGAAGATGGCGTCGAGGCCGATTTCCACGGAGGCCTGTCAAGCGAAAGAGCGAGGGCGGATGGAGTCGCGAGGACTGGTCCATTTCGGTGATCAATCGAGACGGTTTTCGTTTGGATGACGAAGCTGCCGAAGCGCTGATTCCTGATGCCACGGCTTGGACGGCACCTCCCTCGCTGATGGCCCGCGACGTCACGCCGCTCGCGGTTGCTCGAGCGCGACCACCTGCGCGCGCGAGTACGCGTGCGCGGTCGCCGCAATCTTCGGAGCGACCTCAGGCGTGGGCCAGACGCTGCGCTCGACTCGGCTTCACCTTCGAGGTCGTGATCTTCTCGAGCGACCTGCCGATCTCCTGGACTGAGACCCCGGTCTTCACGAGTGCCTTCACCAGAAGGTCGATCGAAACGGTCTTATCGGCCGCTTCCATCTTCGCGACTCGCGGCTGGCTCGATCGGACGATCTTCGCCACCGCGACCTGGCTCAGCCCCGCGCGCGTCCTCTGCGCCCGGAGCCGGTTCGCGAGTGCCACTTTCACTTCGATGATGGCCATGTCCTCGTCCGAGAGCCTGAGAAATTCCTGAACCGTGACGGTCTTCCAGCCAGCGTTCTCGAGTCGGGCCGCCTTCCTGGTTTCCTTGCTTTCGCTCATTTTTCCTCCCGGACCAATCGCCGGTATTCGCGGACGCGCTTGCGACAGACTTCCTTGACCTGTTTCGGGGTCTTCTTCGAGTCCTTCTCGAACACCTCGAGGATCAGGATCGCGTCCCGCTCGACCGCGTAAGACATCGGCGGCGTCCTAATTTCGCCGTGGAGAATCCGAAGCGCCTTCGCCACGAAAGGACTATATCAGAACTGATATCGCAACGTCGTTAGGTGCGAGCAGATTCTGGTTGCCGAATCGGTATACGTGAGCTCGTGGTAGCAGGTAAAATGGTGGGCCCGACAGGGATCGAACCTGCGACAACCGGTTTAGGAAAGCTGCCCGTCCATCCGCGGCCATCCGCGGTTGTACGCGGTCCGCGAATCGGCCGAAGGTTCCGGTGCGTCCGCGGTCATCCGCGGTCGCACGCGATCGTCCGCAAGCGGCGAAACGAACTCCTCGGCGAACTCCGTGAGCTCGCCGGGCGGGTGACCCGGTTTTCCCTGAGGGGCCCCCGCCAAGAGGTCTACGCGCCGGTCTTCTTACCGCGACCCGGAGTCGACGGGTTGAGGAAGTCCATCAGCGAATACAGCTCGTCAATGCGGTTCTCAATGGGGGTGCCGGTGAGAATGAAGGCGTAGCGGCTGCGCAGCCGTTTGATGGCCTGGGTGGTTTTGGTGCTCCAGTTCTTGATCCGCTGCGCTTCGTCTAGCACGACGATGTCGGGCCGCAGCCGCTGGTTCACTTCCAGGGCGTCGGCGAGCATCTGCTCATAATTGACGATGGTGTAGAACGGATGCAGGGCGGGCGTTTCACCTGCCCTCCTGCCGGCGGCGGCTTCGTAAGCTTTCAGCCGCTTCACCCGACTGCCGAAGACTAGCTGATACGGCAGTTCGGTGAACTGCTGTATCTGCTCCTCCCACTCGGTTTTCAAGGAGGCCGGGGTGACGACCAGCACTCGCTCGGCCTGGCCGAGCCGATGCAGCAAAGCGCAGGCGGCAATGGCCTGGATGGTTTTGCCCAAGCCCATTTCATCGGCCAGCAGCGCGCGTTCGGTGAAGGCCAAGTGCAGCATGCCTTCACGCTGGTAAGGAAAGAGGGGGACTTTGGTTTCGTGCGCCGGCCATTCGCCGCTCTGCACCTTCAGCTCGTAGTCGCGGCGGATCTGTCTGCGTTCCGCGACGCGGCACCGGCCTTCAAGTCACGGACCGAGTTCCTGCGACAGGCGCAGTTGCGGCGCCTCGTTCGCGGCAAGCTGCTTGAGGGCCTCGACGGCTTCTTCGGGCGGTCCCTTGCGGAGAGCGCCGTCCGGATGGAACCAGGCCTGCAAGGCGCCGGGCAGGCGACCGCCACCATTGAGCAACCGGACCGAGTCGTTCGCCGGATCGGGCATCAGGTCGAGCCGCGGCGTCCCGTTCGTTTCCGCCGCCCGGAACAGCCGTCTAAAGCGCCCCTGAAGCTGCAGCAGCACCGCTTCGATGTGTTTGCAGGTGCCCAGTGCATTGATGCGAAAATCAACGCAATCGCAGGCGAACTGCCGCTGGCGCACGTCGCGGATTTCAACCGAGTAGGTCAAGCCGCTGCCGGACCGGACGCGGAAGTTGGAGAAGATCGGATGACGCGGGTCGGTATTCGAGGTGCGGAATTCCTCCGTCCGGGCGCGCGCGCGGCGGCGGTTGATTTCGTCTTCGTCCGTCGTGCGCCAATTGTGCGGCGACGGCACGGTAATCTCGGGCGATGCTGGATTTGGCATTGCCGGGATGATCCGGCGGGAACTGACGGAGTCAAAACGGAGTTGTTGGGAGTTACTTACAGGCTGTTCACAATGGACGCAAGCCAGGCTACCCAAAATGGCAGCGCCTGTTTATGGTTCCGGTCATGCGGCTCTCAAAATAGGCATTGGAGAGTTCCTAAGATACTGGTAAGGTTTGGCAGCGGATGGAAACGCAACAGTACATGAAAGTGCTCGGGAAACGGAAACCCTACTCTCGCGGTCTGGACGGGATGCAGAGTTTCTTTGAGTTGTGCATCCGTTTGCGTGGCGACCAACCTTTCATTCCCCGCGGCGTGTACCGCTTCAAGAGTTACGAGGACGCCGACCAATGGACCCTGAAGATGCTCACCCGGCCGAGAGCCGTCCGCCCACAGTAAAGGACCTGGTGCTGGTCTGCCGGAGCCTGAACGAGCATGGCGCGCGATATCTGGTGGTCGGCGGTTTCGCTGTCAACCAGCACGGCTTTTCTCGCGCTACGATGGACATTGATTTACTCGTCGAGGATTCACCGGAAAACCAAGTTAAGGTCAAGCAGGCCCTGGAAGTTCTCCCCGACAAGGCCGTGCGCGAACTCGGTGACGACGACCTCCACAATTATGTGGTCGTGCGCGTCGCCGACGAGGTGGTCGTGGATTTGATGAAGGCGGCTTGCGGGATCACGTACGCGGAGGCTGAGCCAGAGATCGAGATCTTCACAATTGAAGGCGTCGCTATTCCCTTCGCGTCAGCAAGGCTGCTGCTGCGCACCAAGCAAACCCATCGCGAGAAGGACGCGGAAGACCGGCTCTTCCTGCAGCAGAAGATTGCGGCGGAGGGCTGAACGCCGCGCGGAACAGGGCGTCTTCACCTCGGCAGGCTGGGACCTGGGAGGGTCCGGTTCACACGCGAGAGACTGGAAACTGGCGCTCCGCCGCGCGACCGCTGACCCATTACCATTGGGCGCAAGCCAGGCTACCCAAAATGGCAGCGCCCATTTATGCTTCCGGTCATGCGGCGCTTGAAAACTAACCCTGCTTCGAGGCGTTGGCAGCGATTGGTTTGTAAGGCGCTTCGTTCTATTCTTTTTCGCTGCGTTTGACCACTCGCCGGTAGCCCTTAATCGGCCTGCCGTCATCCACCGTGATGTCGAACTCTTCGCCCCGCCGGAAGCACTCCTCCACAGCCTTTATCGCCCGGCCCATGAGGCGGTGGTACTTCTGTGATTCCTCGCTCTTGCCCTCTTTGTCCAGGCAATGCAGCCACTGCGGATTCGCAAAAGCCGCAAAGTATCCGTTCGGAATGGCGATGACCTTGTCCACCTTCTGCTTCGGCGCGCAGATTGAAGGCCGCGGGTGCTGGCGCGAGTATTGTTTCAGGGTGTGCGCCAGGGCCAACTGCTCCGGCCACGGCACGTGATGCCCGTGATCGGAGGTCCAGAACCAAAAATACCGGGCGCCCATGTCATAGGCCGCCGCGAAGGCTTCCGGTGCTATCGCGGGATCGCATTGGCCATAAATGGCCGTTCCCCAGAACTTGCCGAACGGCCGGGTGCCGCCGCGCAGGAATGCGTAATGCCACTGCAACATCTCCCTTACCGTGTGCCGACGTTTCTCGCCCGTGAACCGCGCCACCAGGTCATCGAATTCGCTCAACTGGTATCGCCCCTCATGCACGATGCCAGAGCCGCCGCCTTTCATCTCGTAAAAGGCGGTGTCGTAGAACGTCTCCCAGACCGGCAGCTCGGCTTGCGCCAGACGCATGTCGCCGAAGTTCACACCCTGGCCGCTCAATAGCCGCTCGAGCGAGTAGCGACTGTAATAGGGAGCCTCCGACTCAAAGGCCGCCCGGGTCCGTTTCTCGATGAGTGCCGCCGCGTCGGGAAAATGCGTTAGCACGCCCGCCACGTGTTTATCCCAGATCAAAATGGAAGCCGGTTCGTCAATGAACATGGCGGCGCCGAGGTAGTTGGCGCGGTAAAGGTCCGCGGGGTAATGCAGGGGTGGTGTTCCGGCCGGGGTGCGCAGGTAGAAGACCGGCTCGGCGCGCACCCATTGCTCCTGCTCGGGCGCGACCGTGAACAGGTTCATTCCCGCCTCGATCATGGTCCGGTAAGCCGCCGCCGAGAAGTTGGTGTAAGTGTAATCCCGCGACTGGGCCGATTGCGGCAGCCGCCGGCCCTCCACATCCTTGAAATTCCGGCCTGTGCCCACCAGCGCCTCGCGGTCGAGTTCGAGCCGTTTCACATCCGACCACGCCGTCCACGCGGCGTCGTGGCTGATGTGGTGCAAGCTCAGCACGTGGCCGAGAAACGCGCACGTCTCCGGGGCGCCGCCTTGCCAGTGACTCGCCTCAGCCGGGCTGGGAATGAAGTGCTTCTCAAAATCCACCCGCGGGGGAAGAAGGGCCGCGCTGGAATGAATGTCCACATATTCCAGGGCTTCGCCGGTTTCGGGAATCCGCAGTTGATAGCGGGCGAACTGGAGCTTCTCCCGCCCCGCCAGCGGGTCGGTGAAAGTCAGACCGCGCACCATGCACAGGGGTGTCGTGGCGGCCTCAGTATTGGTGCGAATCTCAAGCTGCCACCACTGGCCGTGGTGTCGCGCACCTTGGCCGGGGCCGCCAACTTGTTCCTTCGGGCCGTAAATAAAATCCACGGCGGCAAACGGCGGTGCCGCTTCCGTCCGGGCGCTCAGGACCCGGAAGCTCAGCCGTGAGCCGGGAGGCAGCGCGGCAACGGATTCCGACACGGGCAGGGCCGACAGAAGACCGACGATTAGATGAACGGGCTGCTTGAGTTTCACACCGAAGTTTTGCCACTTCCGAATTCCAGAAGCGAGTGAATCCGCCTGTCTTTTGTCCTCACCTCCCGAAGCATTTTGGCAGGCGGCGAAGCTTTCCGGCCATAGCACCACGGATTTCGTAGCTGGCTCTGATTGAGATCCGGATTGCCAGCCAGGGTCCGGTGGCATGATGATTGGCCCCCATGAACGCCAAATCTTTAACTGTGGTCGCGCAGATCAAAGCCAGGCCGGGAAAGGAAAGCCAGGTCCGGCAGGAATTGCTGTCGCTGGTTGCCCCGAGCCGCAAAGATGCCGGGTGCCTGAATTATGACTTGCACCAGGCGCTGGATAATCCCGCCCTTTTCCTGTTCCACGAAAACTGGGTCAGCAAGGCGCACCTGGATGCGCATTTGCAGAAGCCGGATTTGCAGGCGGTGCTCACCCGGCTGGGGCAGTTGGTCGCCGAGCCGCCGCAGATTACGCTTTGGGAAAAGATCGGTTAGAGCGGGCCAAGGGCGTTAAGGCAACAACGCCAGGCCGCGACCCTCAACTCTCAATCCTCACCCCTCAACCAACCGCGAGTGTCCCCCGAGACTCATCTGCTGGCCAGTTGGATCATCGCCGCCAAGACCACGGATAACCCGCGCGATTGCCGGCTCGTCACGCTCGCGGGCATCCTGCCCGACGCCGACGGGCTCGGGTTGATTGCGGACCTCGCTGGCAGGTGGTTTGGCGGCAAACAGACGCACTTCTACGGGCATTTCCATCATTACCTGCTGCACGGAGCGTTGGGCGGAATCCTGATTGCAGCCTTGCTCGCCTGCTTCGCTCGCCGGCGCTGGCGCGTGGTGCTGCTCGCGTTGTTGGTCTTCCACTTGCATCTGCTGTGCGACTTCGTCGGCTCGCGCGGCCCCGCGCCGGAAGACCTGTGGCCCATCTTCTACTTCGGCCCTTTCGACAAAGACCCGATGTGGGTGTGGAAAGGCCAATTGCGGCTCGATGGTTGGTTCAATCGCTATCTCTCCGTGGCGCTGTTTCTTTGGGCGCTGTGGCTGCCGGTGTCGCTGGGCCATTCCGTCGTAGGCGTGTTTAATCGCCGCGCGGATGCGGTCTTTGTTGGCGTGCTGCGCAAGTGGCACGATGCCTGGGCGCGCAGAAGGGAACCCCGGCCGTAGATCTTACCTTCGGCTGCTTCTTCAAAGCCGGCTCCGGCCCTGGTTCCGAACCCGCTGCCACGTTGCGGTAAGCTCCTTGACCTTCTCCGGCTGTTTCTGTGCCAGGTCGTTCGTCTCGCCAATATCATCGGCCAGGTTGTAAAGCTCCGGTGGCGCGTTGGCCTCCTTGCCTTTCGCCAGCCTGCTTCCGCCCACCGGGGTCACCAGCTTCCATTGACCTTGGCGGACCCCCATGCGCCGGCTGTGCTCGATCAGGTGGTC
>JADGNT010000136.1 GCA_017883345.1 Candidatus Solibacter sp.
TGGCTACTACGGGGGCTACTTCACGCCCTACCCGTCGTACGCGAACCCCACACTCTGGTTGACCGACTACCTGATTGGATCGGTGTTAGAGCACGCTTACGAGTCGCGGACCGACAGCGCCGGTTTCGCCCCTGCCGGCCAGGTCGGCATGACACCGGATGTGAAGCAGGCGGTGGCGGATGAAGTCCGCCGGCAGCTCGATCTGGAGAGGTCCGAAGGCCAATCGCAGAATGCGGCCTACGGCGACGTTCCGCCCATGTTTGCCGACGGCGCCCGTCATGTCTTTGTGGTGTCCGATCCCCTGGAGGTGAGTTCCAGCGGTGGACAGTGCATGATCACCGAAGGCGACGTGCTGCAACTCTACGGAGCACCGAGCCCGACCGCGGTTACCGCGGATGTCGTAGTACTGGCCAGCAAGGGTATGGACTGCCGCCGGGGTAGCATTGCTTCAGTGCCAATCCAGGACTTGCAGGAAATGCAGAACGATATGCGGGCCACCATCGACCAGGGCCTGGCGGACTTCCAGGCAAAGCACGGTCAGAGTGGACTGCCCGCCTTGCCTCCCTCGGACACGGGCGTGGTGAATGCGTCTTTTGCCGCCAGCGTGGCTCCCGATGCCAACGTCGCCACCGAACTTACTCAGGTGGCGCAGGAGGCCGGCCGGTCGGAGCAGGATGTGGTGAATCAGGCGAACGCTACGGGAGGTTCCAATGGGCCTGTGACCATCTCCTTAGGCCAGACAATCGAGGAGGTGGTCTCGATCCTGAGCCAACCTGAGAAGGTGGTTGATCTCGGAGCCAAGAAAATCTACGTGTACAAGGACATGAAAATCACCTTCACGGATGGGAGGGTAAGCGACGTTCAGTAAGTGACGGCCATTCAGCACCGGACGATCCAATTGGCGCCAGTGGGTTTCCGGTCTATCCGGCTGCCAAATCCGAGCTCACGCCCCGGCGCCGGCCTCGCCATCCGAAGGCGATTGCCACCAGTAGTGCCGTCAGGCTCATGGCGCGGGTGACGACTCTCTCTTTGCCGCCCGTGTAGCGCAGCGAGATCTCGCAAGGTCCACTGCACTCCGTCTCAATCACCATTTGCCCGAGGGCATCTCCCCGCACCGTCTGGCGCCGGCCATTTGCCCAGGCCTCCCAGCCTGGTTCGTAGGTAACCTGTACGGCAATCACCTGCCCGCGATCCACGGTGGCGCGAATCTCCGCTTCGCTCATGCCCTTCCATTGAAATGTGGCGAGCGGATAGGTGGGATCGTCCAGCGCTGCCACGTAGGGCTCCACCGGCGCAATATCCAAACCATGGATCGGGGTCCGGGTCACGATGGCGGAAGCTGGAATCACGTGCGCCAACGACGGGGAGCGGCTGGGCACCTCATAGATGGCGTCGCCACGGTCGCGCCAAAGCAACGGCAGGACCCCGTCGAATTTGTGTGGATGAACGAATGGTTTGAAATAGTCGCTACTCTCCGGTCCGGGCACGGAAATGGCGTGTGCGCCGAAGGCCTTCAGCCAGAAGATGGAGTACTCGGCATCGCGGTCGCCGGCGTTCATGCCGGTGTAAACGGTGTAGCCGACGATGGGAATGAACGTGTTGACGGTGTGTTGATTGTGCCCGCCGGTCACCTGCGGGTTATCGGTGAAAACGTTATATAAGAAGGAGCCGGAGCCGGAAACGAAGGCCCGATCGCCGGGGCGGTTTTGGTCGAGCCACTTGGCAATCCTGTACTCACTCAGTTGACCTGGTTCGACCGAACGAATGAGATTCCGCGCGTAGACTACCGAATGGACGATTTGTAGTGCTAGCCCGGCGCCGGCAACCGCAACCACCGCAATACGCACACGGGCCGGACAGCGGTCCAGGATTGCCGCCCCGGCGAAAACGATGGCGAGGAGCAGGGCCAGATCCATCTCCAGTTCGTAGCGATGGGGCTGGGGGAGCACCGCGATGTCCCAGAGGGACCAAGTCATCACGATCGCGGTGGGGACGTAGCCAAAGAGCGCGAAGAACTGCAGGTGCGAGGAGGCTTGATACCGGCGCATCGCAAACCACAAGAGCAGAAAGCCGGCGCCAATCGTGGCCAACGCCACCCAGGAAGCCGTCTTGTATCGGAAATCGCCGGCCGTGGTAAAGGAATTCGCGCGAATCGCACGAATCATGGCGGGGCTCAACCAGGGAGAGATCCAGGCATAACTCACGATACCAATGGCGGCCGCGGTTAACGGTCGATTCCACCATGGGCGCCCGGGGAAGGCCATCAGCCAGCACAGCAGTGCAACCGGCAGTATGACGATGCCGAACGCATTGCTGAGAACCACGCAGGCCGCCAGCACCCCTGCCAGAATCTTCCACTTCACTTCCCGTGTAGTGAGGGCGCGGGAGAAGCAGACGATGGCGACCGGCAGCAGCGCCAGCCCCGTGGTGTGCGGCGACTCCCCATAGAAAACCAGCACCTGCAGGCGCCGCAGGTTCAGCGCGCCGCCCCCATCCGAAGCGAAGATGGGCACCATCAGGGAGGAAACGGAGACGCACGAGTAGGCCAGCGCCGCCATCCAACTCACCATCAGTCTCCGGCTAAGTTCCAGCGCCATCCAGAACCCGCAGACAGCGGTGCAGACGTAGATGGCCGCCGTCACGATGTGGAACGATCTGGCGGCCGAAAGGCCACTCAACAGAGTGAACGCTGCCACGATCCAATGCGTGAACGGCAGATAGGCAACCTCAAAAGGCATACCCACGTTCCAAAACGGCCACCAACTCCACTGGCCGGGATATTTAGCCATGATGCGGGGTATCGCGATGAACGTGCCTTCTATGGATCCGTTGTAGGCCGAATACTCCACGCCGAACAGCGTCGCCGCGATGGCGATGTTGACTACCAACAGCGAGAGGGCACACAGCAGTACTGGCAACCTTCCCGGCCGCGGGGTATCCAGGGACTTGGCGGGTTCACCGTTCACTCCGGGAACTCCTCTTTCTCGTGATAGTCCATTTCCGTATTGACTTCCCAGAGTGCGGACCGGTCCACGTGCCCGGCTATGATGCCGTCCACCGCCATCATAGCGGTCAACATGGAATGGTCCTGATTGTTGTAGCGATGCATGCCATTGCGGCCGATCAGAAACAGATTGGCGTAGCGGTCCACATATTCGCGGATTTCGGAGAAGCGGTTGTAGGTGCCGAAATATGCGGGGTAAGTCTTGTCCATGCGCAGGACCGTGGCATCGAGCACCTGGGAGGCTTCCACGATGCCGATCCGGCTAAGTTCGGCGGTGGCCAGCGCGATCATGCGCTCATCGGAGAGGCTCCAGATTTCGTCGGACTGGTTGCAGAAATACTCCAGGCCCAGCCACACGGTGGCCGGATCGGCCACCAGATAGGGGCTCCAGTTATTGAATACCTGGAGGCGGCCGAGGAGCACGTCCGGCTCCTGAATGTAGATCCAGTTATCGCGGATCAACTGCTTTCCCTGGGGCGTTTCATCGTGGATGCGGAGCGAGCGGACCAGCAGGCCGACGGTGAGGAAGTCGCGGTAAACCAGACCGTCCGACACGTCGAGCACGTTTTGGGGAGGCGCCACATCGAACGACCGCATGATCTCCTGCACGGGGGCGGTGGAAAAGAAGTAGTCGCCCTCGAATGATTCGGTTTTGCCGGTTGTACCGGTGGCTTCCACGGACTTGACGCGGCAGCCATCGGTCACCATCCGTTCCGCGCGATAGCCGGTGTGGATCTCGCCGCCGCCTTCCCGAATACGGCGGGCCACTTCCTCCCACATCTGCCCGGGCCCGAATTTCGGGTACAGAAACTGGTCGATGAGCGAAGTCTGGGTATCCTTCTGCCGGATATCGCCGCTACGGCGCTGGCATACCTTCTTGAGGGCGTGGAGCAGCGCCGACCGGATGGAAACTCCTTTGATACGTTGCGCGCCCCATTGCGCACTGATCTGGTTGCAGGGCACGCCCCAGACCTTTTCCGTGTAGGACTTGAAAAACGTGAGATACAACTCCCGGCCGAAGCGGTTGGTCAGGAACTGCTCCAGAGTCTCCTCGGGTTCTACGGGGAACAACACACTTCGAAGGTAGCTCACGCCGATCTTGCACGTGCGCCAGAGGCCGAGTTTCAGCAAGGTGTCCCAGGTGAGCGCGATGGGGTATTCGAAGAAGCGGCGCAGGTAATAGATGCGGGACTTGCGCGGCCGCAGCAACATGACGCGGTCCGCCGCGGCTGGCCCGGCTGGCCCGGCGGGCGCGGCGGAAGGCGGAACCGGCCGGCGCATGCCGTGGTAGCCGATGGTCGGGGCACTGTCGCCAAGCGGCGCGAGCGGCAGCATCTTGAGCCACCAATCCATCACGCGATCGGACTTGGAAAAGAATCGATGTCCGCCGATGTCGATCCGGTTGCCCTTGTAGTTGACGGTGCGTGCGATTCCGCCTAGGGAATCGCTCTTTTCAAGAACGATCGGCTGAATGCCGGCGCGAGTCAGCAACTCGTATGCCGCCGTCAACCCGGCGGGACCAGCCCCGATAATGATCGCGCGTTGTTGCCCCATTGCCACAATGCCGCCGCACCCCTACTGCGGATCGATTACCGCCTCGACGATTTCCAGGCGGCGTCTGGGACTTTCGCCATCCACTGCTTCCTTCTCGAACGCGTCGAGCACTTCCATGCCCTCCACGATCCGGCCGAACGCGGAGTATTTTCCGTCCAGGTGGGGCGCCGGGCCGAGCATCAGGAAGAACGACGTGCTGGCCGAATCCGGATCGTCGGCGCGCGCCATGGAGACGATGCCGCGCACGTGCTTCACCTCGCCAGAGAACTCGCCCTTGAGCGTGCGCACCCAGCGGTCGGCCGGGTGGGCGGCGCCGTTGGGGCGTGTGTTCCCCATGCCGCCCTGCACCACGAAATCCTTCACCATTCGATGGAACGCCGTGCCGTTGAACCAGCCGGTGGCGGTGAGCATTAGGAAATTGCGCACGTGGTTGGGCGCCCAATCCGGCTCCATCTTGATCTTGATGGTCCCGAGCGTGGTCTTCACGGTGACCGTGCGGCGCAGTTCGTCGGGCGTGGCGCTGACGAACGGCTCCACCTTCTTCTTCTCGATGGTCACCTTGAGAATGCGCACCGGCTTCTCGGCGAAGCCATCGGCGGCGGCGGGCGATTGCGAAATCTTCTCCACCACGTCCATGCCTTCGTTGACGCGCCCGAAGGCGGAGAACTTGCCATCCAACGGCGGCTGCGGCGAGATGCATACGAAGAACTGCGCGCCGTCGCTATCCGCCTTGCCCGGAATGCTGACCGTGGAGACCACGCCGCGCTCGTGCTTGAGGTCGCTGAATTCGCCAGCCAGTTGATTGAGCCCGCCCGAGCCCCACAGCTTGCGCGGCGTCTTGGCATCTTTGAGCAGCGGGTCGCCACCCTGGATGATGCCGTAGGACACCACGCGATGGAAGGCGCTGCCGTCGTAGAACCCCTGGCGCGCGAGCGTCAGGAAGTGCTCCACGTGCTTGGGCGCTTTTTCGGGCGCAAACGCAAAGCGGAACGTGCCGAGGTCGGTGGTGACCACCGCTTCCAGATCGTTGGCAGGTTGCCCCAGCGCGGCGGCCATCGGGCAGAGGAGAAGGGCGAATAGAGGGGAACGCATCGCCTCTATCGTAAACCCGGGGACAGACCCGACGTTCCCTTAGTTATTTGCTTTCGAAATCAAATCGGGGAACGTCGGGTCTGTCCCCGGGTTACTGGCCGCCGGCACCTGGCAGGTCTGACGCGACGGGAAGATCATGCGTCCGGCGATGCGGGTGGCGGAGAGCGAGGGCACGGTGTACTTCGAAGGTCCGGCGGGAAGCTACGAACTGAGAAGGTAACTCCATGCAATCCGGAAACTGGTAAGATTTTGCAGGGCAGGCTGAGTCAAGGGGACCCCGGGGTAGGAGCGATATGCGGTACAGGCGGTTGTTGTTTCTGACGCTGTTCCTGGGCGCCTCGGGTGTGGCCTTCGCGGCCAACCTGGACGGCAGAATCGTCGAAGACCACACGGGGAATCCGTTGGCCTCCGTGGAAGTGCGCGTATATAAGACCGGCCAGCGGACCTTGGCCGCCCACCTGGAGACCGATTCCAGCGGCCGCTTCCGCGCGCCGGGGCTGGGTGACGGTGAGTATCGGATCGAGGCGACGAAGGCGAACTTCGTCGGCGCGACCGTGCGCCTTGCGTCCCTCGCGGGCGGGCTGCTGATCCGCCTGGTGCGCTGCGGCGTGATCACCGGGCAAGTGGTGGACGCGCAGGGCCAGCCGATCCTCGGAGTGGCGGTCTATGCCATGCCGAAGCCGCTCAACGGGCCGCTGATGCCTTTCAGTGCGCCGGCCGCCGGCAGTTTCACGCGCGTCGACGAGCGCGGGCAGTACCGCCTGTTTGGTCTGCCGCCGGGCGAGTACGCGGTGGTGGCGGCGTATGGGGCATCGACGTCGATGTTCGGCTCCAGCGGGGGCGCGGAAGTGCGCAGCGGCATCGGGAGCGGCGTGCAGGTTTATCCCAGCAACCTGCGGCCGCAGTTTTTTGCGGTGACGGGTGGGGAGTTATACCGCAATATCGATTTCTCCATCGTGCCGGCCGGGCTGCACAACCTGAGCGGGAAAGTCGAACTGCCGGATCCCAAGACCAGATATTGGCTGGCGCTGACGACGGCGGATCAGCCGGGTCTGGCCACGGCGGTGACCGAGACCAAGCCCGATGGCAGCTTCCGCTTTGAAAGCATACCGGCGGGAGCGTACACGCTGACCGCGTCGGGACCGGTGCGGGGTTATGGCGGCAAAGCGGTGCTGGGTCCGGAGCCATATTTCGGCCGCAGCCGCGTCAGTGTGGCCGCCGATCTGGAGGGCGTGGCGGTTTCGGTGCAGAAGGCACGGACGGTCTCCTTCGTGCTGCGATCGGCTCCCGGGCAGCAGGCGGAAGGGGCGTGTCCGGCAAACGCGCAGGTTACACTGACGGCGCTGGATGACTTCGCGGCGCGGATCGACCGCACGGGTGAAGTCAATTCCGTCAAGGAGCAGGCGATTGCGGACCTGGCGCCGGCGCGCTACCAGATTGGGGTGAACCGGCTGGGCGAGTCGTGTTACCTGGCGTCCGACACCGTGCTGGATCTCTCGGCGGGCGGAAAGGATGCGCCGGTGCCCGTGCTGGTGGCGGCGGCGGGTTCGATTCGCGGCAAGCTCACCGGCGCGGCCAACGCGCAGGAGTTCGCGGTGGCCCTGATTGCGGCCGACGCGGAGAGCAGCGCGCAGCCGGTGCAGGTGGTGTTTCCCGACGCCGGAGGGAAGTTCACATTCGGGGGGCTGCGGCCCGGGCGGTATCGCATCGTGACCCAACCGGCGGGCGAGGCTTCCAAAGCGCGCTGGGTGACCGACCCGTCGCGCATGATCGAAATCCAGATTGTGGCGGGGGCGCCCACCGAGATGGAATTGCCCGCGCCCCAGCGGAGTCAACAATGAAGCTGCTCACGGCATTGGTGCTATGCGCTGCGGCGGTCGCGGCACAGGACAAAGCACAGGACAAAAATCAGGACGCGGCGCCGAAGCTCGGGTCGATTGCCGGCGCGGTTACGGCCGGAGGCGGCGGGCCGCCCATGAAGGACGTGGAGATCTACGTGAACCGCAACACGCCGCAGGCAAAAATGGCGGTCACGGATCAACAGGGGCGCTACGTCATCCGCGATGTGGCCCCCGGACAACTTCGCATATCGGCGAACGCTCCGGACGCCTCGGGACGTGCCGGGTTTGGACCGAACGCTAACCGCCTTGTCACGCTTGCGCCAGGGCAGGAGTTGACCGGCGTAGACTTCCGCCTGGTGATTCAGGGACGGATTTCGGGGAAAGTGGTGGACCAGAACAACGAGCCCGTAGTCGGGATCGCCGTGTTCCTGGTGGCGCGCGAGTACTCGCACGGCGCCCTGCGCGCCGTGTTCGCCGGCGCGGGAAACACCGACGATCAGGGTGCATACCGGCTGGAACGCGTGCCACCGGGGCGTGCGTACACGGTGTTGGCCACCAGGGCGCGGCGCGGCCTTCCGGCGATTTCGGACTCGCCCCTGGATCCGGAGCTGCGCCTGCCCGCGGTGGTTCCCACCTACTACCCCAACGCGCGATCGATCGACGGCGCGGAGGCACTGGTGCTGCGTCCGGGCGAGCACCGCGAAGGCATCGATATTCACCTGACGCGCTCGGCGGCGTTTTGCCTGGACGGCGTGCTGGAAGGAACCAGCGGACCCGCCGCACTTCGTTTCAACATCGCCGAGACCCAACCGGCCAGCGGCGCCAGCGGGGAGGGCGCCTTCTACACGGCGACCCCCGGAGGCACCAGCGGGCCGGACGGCAAGGTGCGCATCTGCGATCTGCACCCGGGAGAATACGAGCTTTCGGTGTCTGAGTTCACTCCCGGCGGGATGGGCGGCGCGGCCCAATTTGGCGCCACCATCGTGACCATCGGCGACCGCGACGTGGCCGGTGCGCGCGTGGGGCTTCGCCCGCGGATTCCGGTTTCGGGTGAAGTAGTGTTCGACGGCCCGGCGCCCGAGCCGCCTTTGACCGCGAAACTCAGGCTGAGCGTTCAGGCGATCACCCGTACGGAGCGCGGCAGTACCCAGGCGGACATCCCCAGTGAGTTCACTTTCGAGGGTGGACTCCTGATGGACGCGTACGGGCTGGATATCGGCGGCGTGCCCGCGGGCGTCTATATCAAGGACGTGACCTACGGCGACCGCGGCATGATGTACCAGCCGCTCCGCGTCGGAAGCGCCATGGGAAACGCGGGACTGCGCGTCATTCTTGGGCGCGACGGCGGGACCATCGGCACGCAGGTGGCGGACAAGGACGGCAACCCGGTGGCCGATTGCACGGTGGTGATTCTGCCCGCGACGTCGCCCAACGAAGCGGTGTTCGCCGCCGCGGTGAAGACGGGCAAAACCAATCAGGCGGGCGCCTGGTCGAGCCCGACGCTGGCGCCGGGCAAGTATTTCGTGCTGGCCACCAGCGGGACCGTCGACCGGTCGCCGGAGACCACCGGCAAACTCTGGAAGGCGCGGAACCGTGGCGAGGAGGTGGAGATCGCGCCGCTCGGTAAGGTCTCCGTGACGCTGTCGCCCAAATCCCTCGACTGACCCGGGCCCCTGGTCATCCTTGTGGCGCAGACTCCCAGTCTGCCGCGTCCCGACTCCTCGGGACGCGGCCGGGCGTGCTCCAAAGCGCGTCCCGATGAGTCGGGACGCGGCCGGCACGAGTGCCGGCGCCACAAAGCCCACACACACGCCGCGCATCGATGATGGTGGGGTTTGTGCGAACGCCCACGCGGCGACGAGGAGGCCGGGAGAGTAACGCGGAGTCACAGGCTCATCATATCGGATGGGTCAGTGATAATGAAGAGGCGAGGCGACCAAATGAACTGGAATGCGATCGGGGCGATTTTTCTGGCGCTGGCCGTAGGCTTGGGCGCGTTCGGAGCGCACGGGTTGAAAGACAGGTTGGATGCG
>JADGNT010000872.1 GCA_017883345.1 Candidatus Solibacter sp.
GCTGGTTGTTGTGTTCGTAGGCGGCGAAGAAGAAGAGGCGGTCCTTGACGACGGGCCCGCCGACCCAGAGACCGCTCTGGCGGCGCGCGAAGAACGGGTCCGGCGCCAGCGGATCGCGTTCGAGGCCGGGATAGGCGGCCATGTGATGATCGCGGAAAAAGAAGAAGCCGCTGCCGTGCAGTTGGTTGCTGCCGCCGCGGGTGACGATGTTGATGGCGCCGGCGGCGGTGATGCCGGTGGAGAGATCGAAGTTGACGCTGGAGATTTGGAATTCCTGAACGATTTCCTGGGAGAAGTTCTGCTGCGTGCCGCCATCCACGGAATCGTTGACGCGCGCGCCATCCACGGCGATCCGGGTGCGGTCGGGATCGCCGCCGAGAATGGAGACGTCCATGGCGCGGTTGTAGTCGCCCTGGTAGTTGCTGGAGATGGCCACGCCGGGCGAGAGAAAGGCCAGTTGCAGGAAGCCGCGGCCGTTGAGCGGAAGCTGCTGGATCTGCTGGCGGGTGATGAGCTGGTCGATGGCGTGAGATTCGACTTCGAGTTGGGGGTTGATAGTTTCGACGGTGACGGTGTCCTTTTGTTCTCCCAACTGGAGGCGCGGATCGACCGTGGTGACGCCGCCGGTAGCCACCACGGCTTTGACCGAGTAGCTGCGGAAGCCGGGCGCTTCCACGCGCATTTCATAGGCGCCGGCCCCTAGCGATGGCACGCTGAACTGGCCGCTCTGATTGCTGAGCAGGGCGCGTTCGAACGCGGTGGCCGCGTTCTTCACTTTGATGGAAGCGTTGGGCACGACACCGCCGGAAGCGTCGTAGACGGTACCGGCGATTTCGCCGGTGGGCGCTTGGGCAGACAGGGCCGCGGTGAAAACCGCCAGGAACAGCATCCCCGAATAACGTTGCATTTGAATATTCAGACACAACGAGAGACGGATAGCAAGCGCCGTGCTCCCCGGGGACTGACAAGACTGACATGGATTTCCGGCGCAGTTTGCCGGAAATCCGCTGTCAGTCCTGTCTGTCCCCGGGTTTCCTGGGCGCGGGTCTGTCCCCGGGTTTCTAACGCTCCCTCACGGTCGCGGCTCTGATTGAAGCTCTGCCTCCGCCCCTACAGGAAGCGTTTGAGGCGGGCGGCGAGTTCCAGGGGGTTGAAGGGCTTGACCACGTAGTCGTCGGCGCCGAGTTCGAAGCCGCGGAGAACATCGCGTTCGCGCTGGCGGGCGGTCAACATGATGACCTTCAACGGCAGGCCAGCCTGGCGGATGGCGGCCAGCACTTCGAAACCGTCCATTCCGGGCATGTTCACGTCGAGCACGGCGGCATGCGGGCAGAGTTGGCGGATCAGATTCAGCGCCTCGGGGCCGCTGGCGGCGGAGCGGCACTCCATGCCGAGGCTCTCTAACGCGCTGCGCACCACGGCCAGCACGTGCATGTCATCGTCGGCGATGACAATCTCGGGTTTTCCGGAGAGGCTGCGGCCCTTGGGTTCCGGGGCGGCCGGCGCATCGCCCACGCCGGTTGCCGGCGGCCGTGTGCCGCGCGCCAGGGCGAAGCTCAGGCGCATGATCACTTCCTCGGGCTGCCAGCCATCGATCAGGAACTCGCAAGCGCGCGCCTGCACGTCGAGAGGCAGGGCCAGCAGATCTTCGCGGCCGCCGACCAGCACCAGCGGGTGGGACGGCGGAAACCCGCTCCGCAGCCACGGGATGCCCAGCGTAGCGGGACGCACGTGCACCATGATCACGCTGCAATCGCGGATGGAATCCGACTCGGGGGGTTCGTCTCCGGTGAAGAGCCGCGGCAGGGCGCGGACGCGTTCAAAGGCCCCGCACAGGCGCTCGGCTTCCTCGTCGGCGAAGCCGATCAGGGCGATGCGCTTGCGGGAGAGTTCCTGCACGATGGAGTCGGGAATCGGGGTGTCGGCGGCTTCGCGGGGCGAGGCGAAGGCGTAGGCGAGGGAGCTCAGGGCGTCGCGCAGATCGCTCTTGGTCCAGCCGGGCGTGTGGAGCAGGCTTTCGGCGGCGCGCGCCTTTTCGGCGAGTTCCATGTAGCCGAGTGCGCCGGCGGAACCCACCCACTGATGGAACATGCGGGTGGCCTCGCCAATATCCAACCGGGCGTCGGCAAACTCCAGCAGGCGGCGGACCTGGCGCGAGCCGTCGGCCAGGAAACTGCGGCGCAGCCCTTCCATTTCGGGGCCTGAAAACGAAAGACCGGTGGGCAGCCCGCCCTCTTCGATGCCCGCTTCGGGGACGGCGTCCGACGGGCCGTCGAGGAATGAGCGGAGCCGCTGGCCCAGACCGCGGGTGTCAATCGGTTTGGCGATGAAGCCATCGCAACCGGCATCGAAAGCCTGCTGCTGGGCGTCGGCCATTACCGAGGCGGTGAGAGCCACGATCAGCATCTCGCGGGTGCGGGCATCCTGGCGGAGACGGCGGGTCAACTCCAGACCGTTCATGCCGGGCAACTGGAGGTCCACCAGCAGCAGGTCGGGGACCATGGTGCGCAACGTCATGAGCGCCTCCTCGGCGCTGCACGCCAGATGCACCTTGTAGCCTTCGCTGCGCAGCACGGCGGCGGCGAGCTTCAGGTTGACCGG
>JADGNT010000137.1 GCA_017883345.1 Candidatus Solibacter sp.
GAGAGTAGACCGTTAATCCCCGCCTGAACAGGGCCTGCTGTACTGGTACGGCAGGTTTGATACCTTAGGACGGTTACAAGCGATCCCTTAGTGGGATACGATTGCGCCAAGGCAAAGGAAAACTCATGAATATTCAAATCTCCCGCGAAGGCCCCGTCGCCATCGTCACCCTGAACCGCCCCGAGCGCCGCAACGCGCTCTCGCTCGAACTGATGCTCGATCTCATCGCCGCGCTCGATGATATCGGCCGCAATTGCGAGATCCGCGCCGTCATCCTCGCCGCCGCCGGCAAGGTCTTTTGCTCCGGCCACGATCTCGGCCAACTGGCCGGCCGCGACATCAACGAATACCGCCAGATCTTCGACGTCTGCACCGAACTCATGCAGAAGCTGCAATCCATTCCACAGCCGGTGATCGCCGAAGTGCACGGCATCGCCACCGCCGCCGGGTGCCAACTGGTGGCCACCTGCGATCTCGCCATCGCCAGTGAGGAAGCCGCTTTCGCCACGCCCGGCGTCAAGATCGGACTCTTCTGCACCACGCCGATGGTGGCCCTGACGCGCGCCATCGGCCGCAAGCGCGCCATGCAAATGCTGCTCACCGGCGAACTGGTGCCGGCCCGCACCGCCGCCGAGTGGGGCCTGATCAACCAGGCCGTCCCCGCGGCCGAACTGCAATCCGCCACCCGCTGCCTGGCGGAAAAGGTGGCCGCCGCCAGTTCGCTGGTCGTCGCCATCGGCAAGCAGGCCTTCTACACGCAGATCGATCTCGATCAGCAGAAAGCCTACGCCTACGCCAAGGAGGTGATGTCGATGAACGCGTTGGCCGCCGACGCGCAGGAAGGCACGGCAGCGTTCCTCGGCAAGCGCGCGCCATGCTGGAGCGGGAGGTAGGCTATTTCATTTCGCCCATTACTTCCGAGAGACGCTTCGATCTGCACCGCGGCGTTTTCGGCGGATCTATTGGTGAACCGAACGCGCTGATGCTGTGACGTCACACGACCTGCACCACTCTGCCGACTGGCCGTGTACACTGGGATACGTTGCCAACCGTTCTTCGCGCGGGGCCATACCGGTTATTCTTTTACTCGGCGGATCGAGATGAGCCTCCCCACGTGCATGTCGAGCGGGAAGAGGGAAAGGCGAAGATTTGGCTGGAGCCGGTCCGCTTGGAGAAGAGCCGTGGCTTCGGCCGGGCGGAGATTGGAAGCATCGAGAAACTGGTCGCGGAAAACGCGGCTTTCTTGTTGAGGTCATGGCATGAGTACTTCGGGAACTGAACTCAGGGACGCGCTAGCCCAGAGCGTAAGTGTAAGCGATGATGCTCTGGTCGCGGAACTTGCGGATGGCCGGACGATCACGGTGCCACTCGCCTGGTTCCCGCGTTTGGCACACGGGACACCGGCGGAACGGGCCAACCTGCGTCTCATTGCCGGTGGCGAGGGGATCCACTGGCCGGATCTGGATGAAGATATCAGCGTGGAAAGTCTCCTGGCGGGTCGCAGATCTGGTGAGACGCAGGAGTCTCTTCGCCGGTGGCTCCAGCGGCGTGAATCGGCCGGCTAACAGGGCGCTGCCCTGAGAAGTATTCCGCGGGAAATCCGGCTAACTTCCCAGATGAGGACTTAACCGGCCTTATGCCGAGTTCCGGATTATGCCGAGGGATTTCGCCGCAGCCGCAACTGGACGGTATCGGGAGTGCTACGATCTCGGCTTAATCCGCCGGACGGAACTCGAAGTGAATGTCTCCAATTTGCGGCCTGCAACTCGATCACCGGCCAGGCGCTCTTGCGGACTCCTCAATTATCCGCCAGTTTGGGTCTGGCCACCTTGGAAACTGCGGATACACTCGGTGCTTCTCGCTCCGCGTTCCTGCTGAATTATGTCAAGCAAGCAAAGCCTCGAAGGGCTGTCATTGTTGCTCCAAAGCGATTGCCTTCTCTTTTTCTCGGCATAATCCGGAACTCGGCATAAGGCCGGTTAAACGGCGTTCTGGGAAAAAGGTCCTGCCCGAGCGCGCCCTCCTCAAAGCCCGCCAGGGCGTGCCCTACCTGGTCGCCGGCATGGACCTGAGGGTCGCCGACCACTCCGTGAACGATGTCCCCGCCGATGGCCAGACCATGGGCGAGGCCCTGATGCGCGGCAACAACATCATGCTCGGCTATTACGACAACCCCAAGGCCACCGCGGACGCCTTTGACGGCGGCTGGTTCCACTCCGGCGACCTCGCAGTCGTCCACCCCGATGGCTACATCGAAGTGCGCGACCGCATGAAGGACATCGTCATCTCCGGCGGCGAGAACATCTCCTCCATTGAAGTCGAGAAGGCGCTGGCCGATCACCCCGCCGTTGCCGAAGTCGCCATCGTCGCCGTCCCCGACGAGAAATGGGGAGAAGTGCCCAAAGCCTTCGTCGGTCTGAAGCCCAACCACTCCGCCACCGCCGAGGAGTTGATCGCCTGGTGCCGCCAGCGCCTGGCCCACTTCAAGTGCCCCAAGCACGTCGAGTTCGGCCCGCTGCCGCGCACCGCTACCGGCAAGATCCGCAAGAACGAATTGCGCGCCAAGGCAAAGGACACCGCATGAGTATTTAAATCGCGCACGAAGGCGCCATCGCCATCGTCACCCTGAACCGCCCCGAACGGCGCAACGCGCTCTCGCTCGAACTGATGCTCGATCTCATGGCCGGGCTCGATGAAATCGGCCGCAATTGCGAGATCCGCGCCGTCATCCTCGCCGCCGCCGGCAAGGTCTTTTGCTCCGGCCACGATCTCGGCCAGATGGCCGGCCGCGACATCAATGAATACCGCCGCATCTTCGACGTCTGCACCGGCCTGATGCAGAAACTGCAATCCATTCCACAGCCCGTGATCGCCGAAGTGCAAGGCATCGCCACCGCCGCCGGGTGCCAACTGGTGGCCACCTGCGATCTCGCCATCGCCGCCGAGGAAGCCGCCTTCGCCACGCCCGGCGTGAAGATCGGACTCTTCTGCACCACGCCGATGGTCGCCCTGACGCGCGCCATCGGCCGCAAGCGCGCCCTCGAAATGCTGCTCACCGGCGAACTGGTGCCTGCCCGCGCCGCCGCCGAGTGGGGCCTGATCAACCAGGCCGTCCCCGCCGCCGAATTGCAATCCGCCACCCGCGGCCTGGCGGAAAAGGTCGCCGCAGCCAGTTCGCTGGTCGTCGCCATCGGCAAGCAGGCCTTCTACACGCAGATCGATCTCGATCGGCAAAAAGCCTACGCCTACGCCAAGGAAGTCATGTCGATGAACGCCCTCGCCGCCGACGCCCAGGAAGGCACGTCAGCGTTCCTCGGCAAGCGCGCGCCATGCTGGAGCGGGAAGTAGCGTTGTTCAATTTCGCCGATTCCTTCCGAGTGCCCGGCGATTCGACCGGAGCCCAACGCAATGCTTCATTTAAGGCCGTTTGTGGGTGCGACATCGAATCTTCGGCTCTTCGACGGCTCACCATGCCAGTACGACTATCGTAATATGAGAAGCGTATGATCCGTTCCTGCCGAGACAAAGATGCACAGCGGCTGCTGGAGCGGAAATTCAGCCGGCGTCTCCAGGCGATCGAGATGTCCGCCCGCGTCCGACTGGAAGTACTCGACGCAGTGACATCGCTGCGAGACCTCGATCTGCCGGGTTTTCGGCTGGAGGCCCTCAAGGGCGACCGGAAGGGACAATACAGCATTCGGATCAATGCCCAATACCGAATCTGCTTCAGGTGGCTGGATGGGGATGCGCACGACGTGGAGATTGTCGACTATCACTAGAAGGAACTGCGATGGCAATTCAGAAATCACAACGGCTTCAGCCGCTTCATCCTGGCGAGGTGCTCAAGGAACTGCTGAGCGAAGCGGGATTGACGGCGAACGCGCTGGCTCTTGCGCTGCGAGTGCCCGCAAACCGAATCGGGGGAATCCTCAAAGGGCAGCGGGGCATTACGGGAGACACATCTCTGCGATTGGCGCGTTACTTTGGAACATCCGCTCAGATGTGGATGAGCCTGCAGGCGAAGTATGACCTGGCAATTGCTGAGGATGCGGCCGCTGCCCGCATCAAGAAGGAAGTGCGTCCTCGCGCCGCGGCCTGATGGTCCGCTCCTGGGATGAGGAGACAGGCGTAGCATGGCGGGCGTTTCGGTGTGAGGTGTGATTCCGCGGTGGCTCCTGCTGCGCCTGAAGTCGGTCGAGCCTGCCCGACCTGGAACAATGGGCAAGCAGGACTTCTACACCCAGATCGATCTCGATCAGCCGAAAGCCTACGCCTACGCCAAGGAAGTCATGTCGATGAACGCGTTGGCCGCGGATGCGCAGGAAGGCATCGGAGCGTTCCTCGGCAAGCGCGCCCCGTGCTGGAGCGGCAAGTAGCCTTGTTCAAAAGCCTTGCTCAAAAGCCTTGTTCAAAAGGAAGCCGACTGGGTGCATCGGGTGTAGACTATACACAATCCGCGAGTCCAGGAAGAAATTCCAGATGCACACCGGGGACAATATTCATGCGCTTGACGACGGTATTACTCGTGCTGTTCATTCCGGTTGTCTTTGCCGACAACCCGGAAAAGGCCGAAAAGAAGGCGCTGGAGCAACAGGCCCAGGCCTTCGTGAAAGAAGCCAAGGACATGGAGAAGGCGGGAAAGCTGCTGGAAGCCCGGACGCGCTACGCCAATTCCCAATCCTTCGCCGAGACCAGGGATGCGACAGAGGCGATCAAGCGCATCGACGGCGAGATTCAGAAGCGCGTGAAGAGCGCTTTGCAGCAGGCGCACCGGCTCTACGATCAAGGCAAGTATGCGCCGGCCGCCCAGACGCTGGAGGAGGCCTCCAAACTGGGTGGATCGGGTTCGGTGTTTTCCTACGACCTGGCGCTCTGCAAACGGCGCATGGGAGATACGGCGTCGGCGCTGGCACACCTGGACCAGGCGGCCATCGCCACTGCCGATCCCAAACGAAAGGTCAAGATCAAACAACTGCGCACGGCCTTGGTTACCGAGGAACAACCATCCGCGCTAAAGAACGACGACCGCGAGCGCATCAACAAGGTCAATCAACTGATGGAAAGCATCGGGTTTGAAACTTCGGTGGAGGACCGCCAGCCCTCGTTGACTCAGCCGGCCGAAGCTGGATCGGCCGTCACCCCGGCGTCGTTCCGCGGCGGCGTTTCGCCAGTCGCCACCCATGCCGCAAAGGCGGCGCTTCGCAGTGTCAGCTTGTGCCAGGCTCTGGACGGTTTGAAGGGTACCCTGTCCCAGACTCCCGCCATCACCTTCAACTTGGCCAACTGCGCGGAAGACACGGACCGGCCTGCCGACGCCGCTCAACTCCTCGGACGCTATCTGGAGGCGGCTCCCAAGGCCGCCGACGCCGAGCGCGTCCGGCTGCGCGTCGCAAGGTTGAACGCGCTGATGGAATTGCCGGAGCCAAAAGGCGCGCAGGTCCGCGGCCTTTACGCATCGGCTTCCCGCTTCCTGGAAGAGCGGAAGTACGATGGCGCTCTGGCGGATTTCGAGCGGGCTGCCGATGCCGCCCCGGAGTTCGCCCCCACCGCGTGGCGCCTGGCATTGATGTATGAAGCCATGGGCAACGTGGATCGGGCGCGCAAGAGTTTCACCCTGTATCGCCAACTGGAAACCAATCCGGCCGGTCGGCAGGAAGCGGATTTGCATCTGGACACGCTGGACGCCAAGCGCGGCAAGTACGACGAGGAGATCGACCACGCCACGGAAACTCTCTCCGACCTGTTCAATCGCGCCATGAACCTGACCTTCAATGGCCTGGAAGACCGCGCCTCCCAGTACAAACAGCGCGCGCGAGAGAGAGCCAGGGTATACGCCAAGCAGAAGCTCAAAGTGGTGGGCGGCTTTACCGTTCCGTTTGCCTACGCGCAACAGCAACTGGCGGAAGCCGGCGAGCACTTGGCGAGCGCGCTGCTGCTCTTTCCTCTGGGCGCCGAAGCCAACCAGTTAATGGGGCTGGTCTTTCTGCAGGCCAACGACGGCCGCTCGTCGATGCGCTCCTTCGATGCGGTGGCCAGCCAGAACCTGCCCGTAGCTTTCTATGCTCAGATGCACGCCCGCAATCAGGATCATGCGGTCAAATGCGAGTTGACGCGCGACCGCCTGCGGTTTATTTTCCTTTCTTCCTACGACAAGAAAGGCAAGCCGGCGGCGCCCGCAAAGCCGGCCGGGGAAGATGGCCTCGGAGACCTGGCCATCGACCCGGCGTCCGAAAGAGCGGCGGATTTCGAATCGCGCATCGTAATGCCGGCGGAGATCAAGAGCATCGAAACCAAGAGCGGGCATCTGGTATTGAAGCTCGGCAAAGAAGAGATCATGCTCTCACCCATCTATTTACCGGCCGTTCCACCGGCGGATGGACCGGCGGCACGGCGGTTTGCCAACAGCTACACGCGTCTGTTCGTCCGCTACCCCGGCCTGGAGGAATCCAAGCTTGGCGCCGAGGGCATGACCGCCTTCGAAAAGATCAAATTCGGCTACGACCTTGCCAATGCCGGATTCGGAATCGCGATGAGTCTCAACCCCATCGGCGCGATCGGCGCCCTGGAGTCGTTCGTGCAGATGTCCAGGGAGATACACGGCGTCTCGAAGGCACTGCACGTGACCTTTGCAGGCTGGGTAAAGACCATCGAGGATCAGCAGGAGTTGCAGGCGGGCAACACATTCAAATCCATTCCCACCGAACCGGCCAGCCTGACCTTCCTGGAAGAAATTAAGTAATCGTCCAATAGCAGGCGCCCGTGGGGCCGCTTGTGAAGCTGAGTTGCCCGGCGGCGGCCCGATACGCGAGTGGTTCCGCCCCACAAGCCATGCAAACTGCACGGTACTGGCAAGGCCAAGTGGCATGGAGCGGGTAGCCCTCTACTCCCGCCGGTAAATCACGCTTCCCGCGCTGCGCCCGAACTCGCGATACCCCGCCATCCAGGCCCGCAAGTCCCCGAACTCCGTGAGCGCCAGCCGCCGATTGTATTCCCCCAGCCCATCCACCACAAACGTAGGCCGCGACGCCGCCAACTCCGCCCGCCGCGCCCGCGACTCCTCGGTCTCCACCGGCGTCGATTGCGTCAGATGCCGGTCCGCCGGCACGCCCGTCAGCGGCTGCGAATCCAGAAACCGCGTTGCCGCCGGCAGGTGCGCGTATACGTAGATCTCCGGCCGGTACCCCCACACGAACAGCGTGTCTCCGGGCTTCGCCGCCGCGCGCACCATCGCCGCCGCCGCGCGGCTGTCCCGATCCATCGCCGTATCCCGCCACCCCGCATCCCGCGCCGCCAGAAAATACGTGGGCGCAAAGCGCGCCAGGGGAATCAGCAGCATGGCGGCTAGCAGATACCCGCGCCAACCGCTCCCTGAGAAGCCGTGAAAGACTACGCCCGCAAGTGGGCGCGGCAGGCTGAAGGCCTGCCCCACCTTGCCCCGCATCTGCGCAAATCCGCGAGCTGCCAGCAGCACCACGACCGGCAGAATCTGGAAATAATACCGCGGGAAGAAGCGCAAGCCCGCCACCACGCCGGCCAGCGAAATCACCAGCCACACCGTCCACCGCCGCCGCTCATCCTTCCACGCAATCACCGCCGCGATCACGATGGCCGCATGAAAACCCGCCCAATTCAGCGTGCGCAGCAACCCGTTCTTGGCTGGCGCATCCACGAACGTCGTGCCCGCGTAGACCCGCCCCCAGCGCCAGACCTCGTCCCAATAGCCGGCCAGCGCCCCGGCACTCCACATCCAGGCCGAGGCCACCCCCGTTACTCCCACAAACCCCGCCAGCAAGGTCCATGACGGCGCCCACCACGCGCACACCGCCAGCACCAGCAGTCCTTTCGGGCTGATCGCAAATGCCACTCCCGCCAGCGCCCCCGCCCACAGCGGACGCCGCTGGTACGCCAGCCACACCGCCGCCACGTGCGGAGCCAGCATCAACAGATCCGCCGCCAGAGGAATCACCGAGGAAGGGAAGTCGAAGATCAGAAAGAAGCCTAGCAGCCCGGCCGCCCATAGCCCTTCGCGCCGGCCCCACAGATCGCGCGCGAAGCCCCACGCGATCGCGCAACAGAGCAGGGCATAGAGCGCGCCGGCCAGCCGCAACCGCCACCCCGCCTCGCCGCCCAGCGCGGCGTACAGCACGGGCGCGAACGGCGGCTTATCGAACCAGATGTCGCGATACAGCACCTTGCCCGCGCGCATCTGTTGCGCCGCCGCCAGCGGCAGCGTCTCCTCCGCCCACAGGATTTCGACGTGGCACAGCCGCGCCGCCACGAGCAGCGCGAACAGCAACAGAAAAAACAGCCGGGGCATCTTCAAATTTCTTGGGCTCAAACTCTTGGGCGCAAACTCTTGGGCTCAAACCTGGGCGGGCGTTTTCGCCAGCAGGCGCTCCAGCGCGATCCGGAAATCCGCGCCGTACAGCGGATCGGCCAGCGCGAACTCCACGAAACTTTCGAAGTAGCTCGGGAAGTTGCCGATGTCGTAACGCTTTTCCTCGGGCGTGAGCTTCACCGCCAGCACGCGGCGCCCTTCGTCGCACATGAACTGGATCGCGTCCGTCAGTTGGATCTCATTGCGTTGGTCGGGTTTCACGCGCCGGATCATGTCGAAAATCACCGGCGAGAAAATGTATCGCCCGGCAATCGCCAGGTTGCTCGGTGCGTCTTTGGGCGCCGGCTTCTCCACCAGGTTCACCACGCGGAAAACGTCGTCCGAGCCCGCCTCGGGCTGTACGATCCCGTAATTCGACGTCTCTTCGGCCGGCACCTCTTCCACCGCGATCACGCAACTGGCGCGCTTGGCATCGAACACGTCCGCCATCCGGCTCACCGCCCGCGAAACCGCGTTCAAGCCGAGAATCGAATCGCCCAGCGCCACCAGGAACGGCTCTTCGCCCGCGAAGTTCTCCGCGCACAGAATGGCATCGCCCAACCCGCGCTGCAATCGCTGCCGCGTGTAAAAGAAGTTCGCTTTCAGCGCCTCGAACTCCAGTTCCCGCAGCAAATCCTGCTTGTTGGCTTGCGTCAGTGCCTGGAACAGTTCCGGATCGTGGTCGAAGTGGTTCTCGATCGAACCTTTGCTGCGTCCGGTCACGAACAGGATCTGCTCGATACCGTTCGAAACCAACTCTTCCACCACATACTGCACGATCGGCTTGCGCGCGACCGGCAGCATTTCCTTGGGCTGCGACTTGGTGGCCGGCAGCAGGCGGGTCCCCAGACCCGCAACGGGAACGACTGCGCTTTGAATCACATTCTGAATATACCAACTGGGGCAAACCGGGGACAAAACCGGGGACAGACAGGGGACAAACCGGGGACAGCGGCGAAAAACCACCGCGGGGAGTGGGCTCCGAACCCGGGGACAGACAGGACTGGCAGCGAATTTCCGGCAAAGTGCGCCGGAAATCCATGCCAGTCTTGTCAGTCCCGGGGGCGCTCGTGGGTGGCGATGAAGTCACCATGGCAGTTTTTCATGAGCTTTCGCGGGCCGAAG
>JADGNT010000873.1 GCA_017883345.1 Candidatus Solibacter sp.
AAGGATACTCATGATGCGCTTCTTCTTTCTCTCATTCATCGCACTTACCATGCAGGCCCAGGACTATACGCTCGGCGTCGGGGTGTACCCCGGCGATCCCAAGGAAAACTTCGCGCCGGCCATGCGCATCGATTCCAGCACCTACCGCAACCTGGCGCTGCACCGTCCGGCCTGGCACTCATCCGCCTACGATTACAATCTGACCGCGCAACTGGTGAGCGACGGCATCAAGGAAACCGTGCCGCCGCGGTGGGTCTCCACCTCCACCAGCCAGCAGGGCGTCCTCAAGAAGAACGAACGCGAATGGATCCTCGACGGCAACTGGGTGACCGGCATCGATCTGACAGGTCCCAAGGCCTGGGTGCAGCTCGAGTTGGCAGGCGGCCCTTCCCCGCTCGAAATCGACCGCATTGTGGTCGACGGAGTGGTCCAATCTTCGGCCAACGATCTCGAAGTCTGGGCTTGCGTCGTCTCCGGTTCCGACGATGGCGCCACCTGGAGCGAACTCGGCCGCGGCGACGGCATCGCTCGCCTTAGCGGCGAAATCCACCCCTCCATCAGGTTCACCGCGCCCTCACGCCGCCGCTTCTACCGCATCGCGTTCTCCGATCCCCGGGCGCGTTCCTGGCGCGTCACCGAAGTCTCGCTCTTCCGTGGCGCGGAGAGCGTCCGCATTGGCGGCCCGCATCGCTTCTCCAGCGCCTGGAAAAGCGCCGGCGCCGGTGAAGAGTGGGTCTATGTCGATCTCGGTGCTTCCTGCACCTTCGACCGCGTCACCCTCTCTTGGATCCGCCGCGCCGCGGAAGGATCCCTCCAGGTATCCGGCGACGCCGTCAATTGGAAATCGGTCGCCGCGTTGCCCGCCACGGGCTCGACCGACGATCTCAAGCTCACGCCTCCCGCCCTGGCCAGGTACGTGCGCGTCCTCATGCGCAAGCCCGCCGCACCCGATGGCTACATCCTCAGCGAAATCGAAGTCTTCGGCAGAGGCGGCCCGGTCCCCCAGGCCAAGCCCGGTCCGAGCCCTTCGGCCACTCGTCTGGAACTCTCCGGCGGCGCCTGGCGCGTGGAGCGTGATTCGCTGGTCAAAGCCGATGGCCTCGCTCTCGCCAAACCCGGCTTCGACGATGCCACCTGGCTCCCCGCCACCGTCCCCGGCACCGTGCTTACCAGCTACCTCAACGCCGGCGCCATCCCCGACCCCAACTTCTCCGACAACCAGTTGATGGTCTCTGACAGCTTTTTCCAGGCCGACTTCTGGTATCGCAACGAGTTCTCCACGCCGCCCGCCTTTTCCGGTAAGAAAATCTGGCTCAACTTCGACGGCATCAATTGGAAAGCCGAAGTCTTCCTCAACGGCGAAAAACTCGGCCGCATCGATGGCGCCTTCACGCGCGGCCGCTTCGATGTGACTGCGAAGCTGCTCTCCGGCCGCAAGAACGCCCTCGCCGTGCGCATCCTCAAAACCGCCACGCCCGGCAGCATCAAGGAAGCCACCGTTCTGAATACCGATAAAAACGGCGGCGCTCTCGGCGCCGATAATCCCACCTTCCACGCATCCGTAGGCTGGGATTGGATCCCCACCGTCCGCGGCCGTGAAACCGGCATATGGAACCGCGTTTACCTCGACGCCACCGGTCCCGTCACCTTGCGGAATCCCGGCGTCATTTCCACCCTCCCGCTCCCCGATACCTCCCGTGCCGCCGTCGAGATCGAGGTAATCCTCGAGAATCATTCCGCCACCCCCGTCTCCGGGACCTTGCGCGGACGCTTCGGCACCGAGGCCTTCGATCTCCCCGTCACCCTCGCCGCCTCCCAGTTCAAACGCGTCAAGCACACCCTGCAACTCAGCCATCCGAAATTGTGGTGGCCCGCCGGATACGGCCGGCCCGATCTCTATGACGTGAGCCTGCAATTCGAGACCGCCCCCAACGCCGTTTCGGATGCCAAATCGTTCCAGGCCGGCGTCCGCCAATTCACCTACAGCGAAGAAGGCGGCGCTCTCAAAATGTGGATCAACGGCCGCCGCTTCATTGCCAAAGGCGGCAGTTGGGGATTCGGCGAGAGCATGCTGCGCTACCGCGCCCGCGAATACGACACCGCGGTGCGCTATCACGCCGAAATGAACTTCAACATGATCCGCAACTGGGTTGGCCAGATCGGCGAGGAGGAGTTCTACGAAGCCTGCGACCGCCACGGCGTCGTCGTGTGGCAGGATTTCTGGCTCGCCAATCCCTGGGATGGCCCCAATCCCGACGACCATGCGATGTTCCTGCGCAACGTTGAGGACTACGTGCTCCGCATACGCAGCCATCCCTCGATAGGCATCTACGTCGGCCGCAACGAGGGCTACCCGCCCAAGCCCATCGACGACGGCATCCGCGCCACCCTCGCCGCCTCCCATCCGGGCATACACTATATCCCCAGCTCGGCGGACGCCGTGGTCAGCGGGCACGGCCCCTACCAGGCCCAGTCTCCCAAATACTACTTCTCGCAGCGCGCCACCCCGCTCATGCATAGCGAGATGGGCATGCCTAATATTGTCACCCTCGATAGCCTGCGTCTCATGATGCCGGAATCCGCCATGTGGCCGCCC
>JADGNT010000874.1 GCA_017883345.1 Candidatus Solibacter sp.
GGGATGACGAGTGTGGGATCCATAAGCGTTGACCAACTTATCACAGATGGGGCGGGAAGGGGGCGAGGCGGGACACGGGGGTGCGCGACACAAAAGTGGACGCCGACGCGATTCATCAGCAAAACGGCTTTAATCCGAGCGTATGTGTACGCAAGGCAGGGGGCGCTTTTGTGGGGCAGCTTGGCAAGCTGCGGCCGATTGTCAATCGGCCAACTGCCGCGTTTGCACCGGACAGCGGCGGTAGCCAACCGCCGCGCAGGCTGCCAGCCTGCCCCACATCACGCCAGCGATTCCACTTTTATGTCGTGCACCGCCGCCGACCCCCCGCCCCCGCGGCCCCCCGTGCCAGCAAGGTCGCAGAATCGCGCATAATTGTTGGGAGAGCCGCCCCGAATCTCAACGGACAAACGGACAATCTCTTCGCGAGGACAAGACTAAGTGGCTACAATACGAGGAGGTGATTCTGCGATGCCCGGCAAGTCAGGGTCCGAAATTTTGGTCTCGATCGTTATCCCTTGCTACAACCCCACGCACTTCCTGCGAGAGACCGTCGACAGTGTGTTGGCGCAAACCCATCAGCCAACCGAAGTCATCATGGTCAATGACGGGACCGACCAACCGGACGCGTGCGAACTGCTCAGGTCACTCGCCCCGCGTGTGACGCGTTGCATCGATCAAGCGAACTTGGGACCGGCGGCAGCGCGCAATGCCGGCTTCCGGGCGGCCAATGGCCAGTACGTGCTGCCGCTGGATGCCGATGACAGGCTGGCCCCTAGCTTCGTCGCCGATTGCGTGGCGGCGCTCCAGGCCCATCCGGAGGCGGCCTTCGTATACACGGACTATCGTGTTTTCGGTGACGCCCGCTACGTGGAGCGTTTGGGCGACTACAACCTCTACGGTCTGCTCGACCGGAACACCATCGTCTATGCCGGCTTGGTCCGGCGTGCCGACTGGGAACTGGTTGGCGGGTACGACGAATCCTTGCGTGTCAACTATGAGGACTGGGATTTTTGGCTCCGCCTGGGCGAGCGGGAACGCTTCGGATACCATCTCCCGCGAGTACTTTTCTACTACCAGAAGACCGGCCGGTCTATGTTCACTCTGGCGAGAGAACACGACGAAGAGCTGAGAGAAAGGATCCGCACCAATCATCCCGGTCTGTATTCGCGGGAAGGCCGGGCGCGAATCAAGGCGCGCTGGGCGCCGGCGGTTTGCGTGCTAGGTTCCCAACTCGGGGCGATACCGATCATCGAAGACTGGGAACATGTGCCGGTCACCGACCCACGCGTGGCGCTGAAACGCTCCACGGCGGATGCGTTCCTGGTCCCCGCCCCGGGTACCGCCGCGGATCCTCGCAACGCGGAGCTCTGTGCGCTCGCGGTGTGGGGCGGCAACGCGGTGGCGAAGCTGCCGGACGGCGCTCTGAGCGTCTCTCGAAGCGCGCTCTCATCGGTTGGCAGCCTCCGCGAACTGGCCGGCAAAGTTGGACGGAGGGTAGCCACCCGGCGAGCCTACCGCCCGCCATGGCCCGGCCGGGTGGAGCAACTTCACCGGCATTTGGTGAATGCTGAATTGACCTCGCTGGATTACTGGCTCCAGCACCCTGCGCGCTCTCTCCGGCGGCTGATTCCCTTGCGGGTAAAGGAACGCATCAACTGTGCGGTAGGGCGCCCCGTCTTCGACTTGAGCTTCTACCTCAAGTTCCAGATGCAGTCGGTACTCATCACGGACACAGTGGTCCCGCTCCTCCGCTACATGCCTCCCCGGCCGGAACGCCGCCGGATCGCTTTGGTGAGCCCGCATCTCGGCCCGGGTGGCGCGGAGAGCGTCCTGCTGGAACTGGCCGGCGCGATTGATCGCCGGCGGGACGAAGTGTTCCTGCTCGCTACCCAATCGCAGGACTCGCACTGGCGGCCGCGCTGGGAACAGGTGACGGACCATGTTTACGATCTGGCGGCGCTGGTGCCGCCCGAACGGCTGGTGGCGGCACTGTGCTCCATGGCGGCCAATTGGGAATTCGACACGCTGTTCATCCAGAATTCGCTCGCCGCCTACAGCGCCGTCCCCCACCTGCGGCGAGAACGGCCGGATCTGAGGATCATCGATGTGATCCACGCTGTCGATCCCGCCTGGGACTTCGTTTGCTCCACCGCGCCAGTGGCTGCCCAAATCGACCTGAGGGTGGTGATTTCCGAGTGTAGCCGGCAGCGGTTGCTTCAGGCTGGCGTACCCGGCGAAAAAATCCGGCTGATCCGGAATGGCGTTGACTTGGAGCGCTTCCGGCCGGCGCCGCCGCGAGCAGCCAAAGCCCAGGGAACGATCCTGTTCGCTGGAAGGCTCGATCCGGTCAAGCGTCCCCTGTTGCTGGTCGATATCGCCTTGGAGCTGATCAAGCTCCGGGGCGGCCGGGACTTCCGGGTTCTGGTTGCAGGCGATGGACCGGAGGGCCCGTCGCTCCGCATCCGCCTGCGCCGGGCGGGCCTCGATTCGGTTTTCGTTCTCCTTGGACACGTGGATGACATGCCACAGGTGCTCGCCAAGGCGGATGTCCTGGTGGTCCCGTCGCAAGCCGAAGGCATTCCCCTGAGCGTGCT
>JADGNT010000875.1 GCA_017883345.1 Candidatus Solibacter sp.
TCCACCGGCGAGGCGGCGCGGAAATCGCGCGGCATGATGCCGACCACGGTGTACTCTTCGCCGCGCAGGCTGATGGTGCGGCCGAGCACGGCGGCGTCGCCATGGAAGACCCGCTCCCAGAAGCCGTGACTCAAAATGGCGACGGCCGCACCCTGGGGAACGTCCTGGTCGCGGCTGAACTCCCGGCCGATCCGCGGCGCCATGCCCAGAACCCGGAAGTACCCCGCCGAGACCCGCTGCTGCTGGATGTACTCCGAATGATCGTTGGCGGCGAAGTTGGCCCCGCCCGGCCCGCCATCGGCCGCCACATCCAGGCCGGAAACGTGGTCGCGAACCGCCTCGAACAGGGCGCCGGTCTGAGAAGTGTTGAGATTGTCGACACCGCCCTCGCGATTCGCAGTGACCACTACGGCGAGCCGATCCGGCTCAGGATAGGGCGCGCCGCGCAGCAAAACCGCGTCCAGGACGCTGAAAACTGCCGTATTCACGCCGATGCAGAGGGCCAGGGTGCCGATCACGATCAGGGTGAATCCCGGGCTCTTGCGAAGCTGCCGGAGGGCGAAGCGGGTGTCGGACCAGAGTGCCATGCCAGCCTGTTTGCACGCGCGATGCCAGGGTGCATTTTGCGAAATGTCTTTGGAACTCATGGCTTAGCCCGCCAGCAGCCGCCGGTGGTGTTCGCTTGCGGGATTCGAGCGACCGTGGACGTACAGATTTTCTCCCAAAAATTAAAGCCTTGACAGTCAAAACGTAACATTTCGAAGGTGGTCCCCGTAACCCTAAGACACCATATGGACATATAATTCTTGACGTACCACTACATATTGGGGCACCATTACGAAGGTGTTCCCCACAGCAGGAATCCCGGAAGAGGAGAGCGAATGGGACAGTTGGCTGTTGATTTGAGTGCGAGAATGGAATCATTGAAGACCCAAGACCCCAAAAAAACCAAGACGGGAATTGCCTTCCCGCGGTACTTTACCACCAAACTGGAAGCCGGCAGGACCCCGTACGACGAGATCCAATGGGAAACCCGTACCGCCTCTATCGGCAACGACAAAGGTTCGGTGATTTTCGAGCAGCGCGACGTCGAAGTGCCCGTCGACTGGTCGCAGACCGCCACCAACATCGTCGCCAGCAAGTATTTCCACGGCAAGCTGGGTTCTCCCGACCGCGAGACCTCGGTGGCGCAACTGGTGCAGCGTGTGGTCGATTCGATCGCCGATTGGGGCCAGAAGGACGGCTACTTCAAGACCGCCCAGGATGGCGAGAATTTCCGCATGGAACTGGCCCACCTGATGCTCACCCAGAAGGCCTGCTTCAATTCCCCCGTGTGGTTCAACGTCGGCGTCAAAGAGACCCGCGGCTACGGCTGGATTTACGATGAGCAACAGGGCCGCGTAACCAAACTCGAAGGCGGCGGCGTGATGCGCCCGCAGTGCTCGGCCTGCTTCATCGTCAGCGTCAAGGACTCGCTGGAGTCCATCCTGGACTTGGCCAAGACCGAAGGCATGCTGTTCAAGTGGGGCTCCGGCACCGGTTCCAACCTCTCCGCCCTGCGGGAAGAAGACGCCATTCTCTCCGGCGGCGGGCGCGCCAGCGGACCGCTCAGCTTCATGAAGGGCTTCGACGCGTTCGCCGGCGTCATCAAGAGCGGCGGCAAGACGCGCCGCGCCGCCAAAATGGTGATCCTCAACGTGGATCATCCCGATGTCGACAAGTTCATCTGGTGCAAGGCCAAGGAAGAGAAAAAGGCCTACACCCTGGTGGAGGCCGGCTACGATGCCTCGCTCGATGGCGAAGCCTACAGTTCGATCTTCTTCCAGAACGCCAACAACAGCGTGCGCGCCACCGACGACTTCATGGAAGCCGTCGGCCGCGGCGACGATTGGTGGACCAAAGGCGTCGCCACCGGCCAGCCCGTGAAGCGTCACAAGGCGCAGGACCTGATGCGCCAGATCGCCGAAGCCACCCACCAGTGCGGCGACCCCGGGATGCAGTTCGATACCACCGTCAACCGCTGGCATCCCTGCAAGAACACGGCCCGCATCAACGCCTCCAACCCCTGCTCCGAGTACATGTTCCTCGACGATTCGGCCTGCAACCTCTCCTCGCTGAATCTCATGAAGTTCGTCGGACCGGACGGCCAGTTCGATGTCGCTTCCTTCCGCCACGCCGTCGATACCATGATCCTGGCGCAGGAAATCATCGTCGACAACGCCAGCTATCCCACCGAGAAGATCGGGCAGAACTCGCACGCCTTCCGTCCCCTCGGCCTCGGTTTCGCCAACCTGGGCGCGCTGCTCATGTCGATGGGCGTACCTTATGATAGCGACCAGGGCCGCGATCACTCCGGCGCCATCACCGCCATCATGTGCGGCCAGGCGTACCTCACCAGTTCCCGGATCGCCGAAGCGGTCGGCACTTTTGAAGGCTACGCCGTCAACCAGCAGCCGTTCCTCGAAGTCATCCGCATGCACCGCGATGCGGTCAACCGCATCGATGGCCACCACGTGCCCGCCGCCATGATGCAGGGCGCCCGGCAGTGCTGGGACGACGCTTACGAAAGCGGCCGCCAGAGCGGCTATCGCAA
>JADGNT010000876.1 GCA_017883345.1 Candidatus Solibacter sp.
AAGTTCGCGAGCCCGTGTCACGCGCACGTTGGGGCCTTTTGCCTCTATTTCTTCCGCTCTACTACCCACTCGCAATGCGAATCGCCACGGACCATATTCTTGGTAAGTCTGAAAGCAAAATTTGGGTTTAAACTTTCGGCAGCTCCATCACCCCATGCTTGATGCCCTGCGCCGCAAGTATCAAAGTCCAGGCCTAACTCCTTCCACCTCTTGTGCCAAGGACACTCAGTAGTCGTTCCCACACATCTGTCTTTGGTAGCTTCAACAACTTCGAATTTGAACTCCGGTCCCATTGACGCTTTAGCAAGGAGATGCATAATCCCTTCGACATCGCCGGCGTTCTCAGTGGCTAATCCGAGGGTATCGGCAAATTCCTTTGCTCCCTTTCCTGCCTCATACCAGAGCGACCCATTGAACTCCTCGAATTCGTTCTGTCCCACAGCCTGCTTTAAGGCATTAGAAATTGCAGTGTACGCGCCGGTCAATCCTTTCGTTGCAATCTCCCATCTCGTTTTCTCAGGAATCGTTTCTATCTTGTCAGCCATCGAGACCATCCCCTTTCGTGGACATTTCTTTGTGTTGTGCTCTTCCTCTTTAGAGGTAAGAGTATATCAGCCGAGATTTCCATTTTGGGCCCCCCGGACGACGCCAGTATACACCAAACCGCCTCAGTCTAATGCCAGGGTTCTTGAAAATTCCTCATTCCGAGGGCGTACCGGAGTCCATGGATGGCCGCTACCGGCTTTCGCTCGCAAACGAAAACCGGGTCCACCCGCCCTGAACTTAACGCCAATGACAGCCAAGATTGCTTTCGCACTGCGCTACCCTGAGATGCAGTGCGCCCCGCCCTCGTCATTCTCGCCGCCGTGCTGGCTGCCTGCGGCACCGGACCCCCCACCACCCCGCATCCGCTGGCCCCGCTCAGCGCCGCCGAAATCCGCGACGCCGCGCGGATCATTCGCCCGCGCGTCCCCGAGACCGCCCGATTCAGCATCGTCTCTCTCGACGAGCCGCCCAAGGAGATCGTCCTCCGCCAGATCCCCACGCCGCGCCGCGCCTTCGCCGTCCTCTACGACATGCCCTCCAACCGCACCTGGGAAGCCACCGCCAATCTCGACGCGCGGCGCATCGATCGCTTCCAGGAGATCCCCAACGCCCAGCCACCGCTTACCAGCGAAGACTCCGCCCGCGCCGACCAGATCGTGCGCGCCGACCCCCGGTGGCAGCACGCCATGGAAGCGCGCGGCATCCGCGACCTGAACAACGTCGTCATCGTGGCCTGGACGGCAGGTTACTTCGACATCCCCGGCACCCAGCAGTCCAGAGTGGTTCGCGCCATCCCTTATTATTCCGCCGGCAATACGCGCAACTACTACGCGCATCCCATCGAAGGCGTGGTCGCGCACGTCAACCTCACCACCGGCAGCGTGCTCGAACTCCTGGATACCGATCGCGGCGTCCCCATTCCGCGCGAGCCCGCCGAACTCGCGCCGCTCTTCAACGCGCCGCTGCGGCTCTCCCCCGCGCCGCTCGCCATCACCCAGATCGGCGGCCCCGGATTCCGCATCGAGAACGGCGAAGTCCGCTGGCAGAAGTGGCGCTTCCGGTACGCGCTACACCCCCGCGAGGGTCTCGTCCTCTACACTGTCGGCTATGAGGACTCCGGGCGCGTGCGCCCGGTACTGTATCGCGGATCGCTCTCCGAAATGGTGGTTCCCTACGGCGATCCCTCGGGCGGCTGGTTCTTCCGCAACAGCTTCGATGCCGGCGAACTCGGCCTGGGCATCAACGCCGCCTCCTTGAAGCCCGGCGTGGATTGCCCCGAAAATTGCACCGTCTTCGACGCCGTGGTGGCCGGCCCCGAGGGCCGCCCCGTACCCATTCCCCACGCCATCGCGCTTTACGAGCGCGATGGCGGCATCGCCTGGAAGCACGAGGACCAAACCCGGCGCGCTCGCGACCTGGTACTCGGTTTCGTCTCCACCGCCGGCAACTACGATTACGGCTTCGACTGGATCTTCCACCAGAACGGCAGCCTCGAAATGCGCGTGGCGCTCACCGGGGTGATGGCGGCCAAAGCGGTCGCCGATGGGGCGCACGATCCCTACAGCCATGTGATCGGCAAAAACCTGGCCGCGCCGCACCATCAGCACTTCTTCACCTTCCGGCTGGACCTGGATGTGGATGGACCGCTGCCCAATCGCGTCATCGAAATGAACAGCGTGCCTGTGCCCACGGGTCCGTCGAACCCTTATGGCGGCGCCTTCCAGATGCAGGAGACCGAACTGCGCACCGAAAGCGAAGCGCAGCGCAACCTGGACCTCTCCACCAGCCGCAAATGGATCGTGATCAACCCGAGTGCGCGCAACCCGCTCGGCCACGCCACCGGCTACGCGCTCCTCCCCGGCGAAAACGCGGTCCCCTTCGCGCAACCCGGCAACTGGGTCCGCAAACGGGCCGCGTTCCTCAATTCGCACGTCTGGGTCACTCCCTATCAGGCCGGCGAAATCTACGCGGGCGGCAACTACCCCAACCAAAGCCGCGGCGGCGATGGCCTGCCTCGCTGGGCTGCCGCCAACCGCACCCTC
>JADGNT010000138.1 GCA_017883345.1 Candidatus Solibacter sp.
CACTAATCGGCGACACAGGTCAATCGGCGGTCACCGCGCGGCCCCTTTGATCGCCTGCCGCCAATCCTTGACGCGGTACAGCGCCGGAAGGCCCAAGATCAGTACCACCACGTAGCCCATGGCTTGCGAGACGAAGCTATACGCCAGTGCGGCGTCACGGCTGACGCCGAACGGGGTCAGCACGCTGACCGTAACGAACTGATAGATCCCCACATACCCGGGCGTCGAGGGCAGCGCGCTTCCCAACCCCAGGCCCGTCAACAAAAGCAGGGCCACGCGGAACGGCAAGTCCAACCCCAGGGCGTGAGCGCCCAGCATGACAGTAACGCAGTCCAGGGACCAGACCACGACGGTCCAGAAAGCAAAACCCGCCAGCCGCCCGGGGCTGTGAAACGTCCGCAGGCCGAGTAGAATCTGGGCCGCCAGTTCCAGCAGGCGATCGCGCAGTCCCGCGGGCATGGGTATCCGTCGGAGTAGTCTCTCGACCAGATCCCCGGTGTGCGGCACGATCGCGATGGTCAGCAACCCCACGCCGGCGATCAGCGCCGTGGTGCGGCTCACATCGCCCAGCCAGGCGGGCTTCGGGTTGACGCCCAACAGCACCACCGAACTGGCCAGCACCAGCGCGATGGCGTCCACCATGCGCTCACTCAGAGCCGTGGTCAGCACGTAGGTCTTGCTCAAAGACGAGCGGCTGCTGATGATGTATGTTCGCACAAACTCCCCGGCTCGCGCCGGCAGGAAGGCATTGCCCAGATAGCCCGCCATGGTCGCCACAAATACCGTGAGCACGTCGAAGTGGACGTCCGTGTTGAGCAGGATGCGCCAGCGGAACGAGCGCAGGAAAAAGGCGCAGCAGGTGGTCAGGCAGGCAGCCACCAGGTACTGCCAGCGAGCGTGGGTAATGGTGGTCCAAACGCGGGCCCATTCCACCCCGCGCAGCGAGTAATACAGCAATACCGCCGCCAATGCGGCGGACAACAGCCCGTACGCAATGCGTTTCAGAGGTCTGGGAGGGCGGCCGATGCCGGCGGGTGCACCGATCACCGCGCTCACGCCCCCACGGCGGCAGGTTTCTCCGCGTCCATGAAGTAGTAGCAGATCATGTGCATCACGATCATATGCACATCCTCGATGCGGCCCATGTGCGGATTGGAGGCCTGTAGGTTCAACTGGGCGAGCGGACCCAGTTTGCCGCCGTCGCGGCCGGTGAGCGCGATGGTGCGGCAGCCGATCGAACCGGCATACTCGATGGCACGCAGCACGTTGGGCGAATTGCCGGAGCCGGAGATCGCGATGACCACGTCGCCGGGTTGCGCGAAGTTCTTGAGCTGCTCCGCGAAGACGCAATCGTAGCCGACGTCGTTGGAGTAGGCGGTGATGGTGGGCAGCGAATCGGTGAGCGCCATGATGCGGAATCGCGACTCGCGCCCAAAACTCGCGCCCTTGACCATGTCGCAGGCGAAGTGGGACGCGGTGGAAGCGCTGCCGCCGTTGCCGCACACGAAGATGTGGCGCTTCTCGTCGCGCGCGCGCTTGAGGATGTCGATGGCTTCGGTTACCTTCGCCAGGTCGATCGATTCGATGGCCCGCAGAAGATCGGCTTTATAAAGGGAAGGGAAGCTGTGCGGCATGACTCGATCCCCATTATACGCCGGGGTAGTTAGCGCCCACTCCGCCACCGATGCTAAATTCGAAGGAGGACCCCTTCGTCGCAGGCTTCCTATGTGCGGTATTGCCGGTTTTGTGCGTCTCGATCAACCTGCCCAGCATTCGCTCGTCCAGGCCATGTGCGACGAGATTCGCCATCGTGGTCCGGACGACGAAGGCGTACATGTCGATCGCGGGTGCGGTATCGGCATGCGCCGCCTCAGCATCATCGATCTCTCCACCGGCCACCAGCCGATCTCCAATGAGGATGGCACCGTGTGGATCGTGTTCAATGGCGAGATCTACAACTACCAGGAATTGCGCGCCGGCCTGATGGCGCGCGGGCACCGGTTCCAGACCTCCAGCGACACCGAGACGCTGGTTCACCTTTACGAAGAGGAAGGCGTGGAGGGTCTCAAGCGGCTCCGCGGCATGTTCGCCTTCGCCATCTGGGATGCCCGCCAGAGCCGTCTCCTGCTGGCCCGCGACCGCTTTGGCAAGAAGCCGCTGTACTACGCCGTACTGCCCACCGGCATCTATTTCGGCAGTGAAATCTCCTGCCTGCGCCAAGCCGGGGTTCCGCTCGAAACCGACCCGGAGGCGCTCCGCCTGTACTTCCAGTTCAATTACATTCCGGATCCGCTGACCGCCTACCGGGCCATCCGCCGGGTTCCCGCCGGTGGCTGGCTCACCTACCAGCGCGGCGCGGTGCAACAGGGCCGCTACTGGCAGATGCCGGTGCCGGCCGCCGAACCCGCGCCCGGCCTGACTCACGCCGAGGCCGTCATCCGCGTCCGCGAGAAGTTCGACGAAGCCGTGCGCATCCGCATGATCGCCGACGTACCGCTCGGCGCGTTCCTGAGCGGCGGCATCGATTCCAGTTCCGTGGTGGCATCCATGGCGCGCCAGTCGCCGGAACCGGTCAAGACGTTTTCCATCGGCTTCGAAGAAAGCCGCTTCAATGAACTGCCCTATGCCAAGATGGTGGCCGAGAAATATGCCACCGACCATCATGAAATCGTGGTGCGGCCCGAAGCGATCGGCATCATCCGGAAATTCACCAAACACTTCGGCGAGCCATTCGCCGACGCTTCCGCCATACCCACCTTCATCGTGAGCGAGTTCGCCGCGCGATCCGTCAAGGTGGCGCTCTCTGGCGATGGCGGCGACGAACTGTTCGGCGGCTACACCAGCTTGCAGCAGGTGCAGCGCCTGAGCCCGCTGGACCACGTTCCGCAATGGTTGCGTTGGCTGATGTCCTCGATTTCAGCCAGTCTGCCGTATTCCGCGTATGGCAAGAATTTCCTGCACATGGTGGGGAGGCGCAACGGTCTGGACCGCTATTTCGCCTTCAACTACGCGCCCTTCCACATGTGTTCGCGCCTGCTGCGGCCGGAGTGGATGATGCCCGCCGAGGCCGGCTTCCTGGCGCGCATTCTCCCCCATTGCATCCTGCCCGAGGACGCCGGCACGCTCTCCCAGGTAATGTACTGGGAGGCCACCGCCAACCTGACCGGCGACATGCTGGTCAAGGTGGATCGCATGTCCATGGCGAATTCGCTCGAGGTGCGCTCCCCGTTGCTGGACCACGAGTTGGCGGAACTCGCCGCCACCATTCCGCATGCCTGGAAAATTGCCGGGGGGCAGGGCAAGCGAATTCTGTTGGAGGCGCTCGGCGACCGTCTGCCCGCGGCACTGCTCCACCGCCCGAAGTGGGGTTTCGGCGTACCGCTGGCCGATTGGTTCCGCGGCGAGTTGCGCGAGTTTCTCTGGGACCACGTGACCGCGGCGGAGTTCCTCGATCGCGGCATCGTCTCACCGGAGTTCCTGCGCGCCCTGCTCCAAGAACACGATAGCGGGCGCCGCGATAACAGCCACTGGCTCTGGTCGCTGCTCGTCCTGTCCCTCTGGTTCCAGGAGATCGGGCAGCCCGTTGTGCAACAGGAAATCGCTCCCTAACGGTCGCGGCTCGGATTGCCGCGCGCAACTCGAATCAGAGCCGCGACCGTGAGGGAGCGGTTGCCTCGTCACTTCGCGCGGCTGGCCACGGCGGCGCCGATCACCGCCATATCGTGACTGGTGGGCACAATCTGGAAATAGCTGCCTTGCAGCGGACTCATTTTCACCATCTCCTCCAAGTACCCGCCGAGCACGCGCAGATCCACGAAATCGGCGTTCGGACCCGCCAGGTAGAAGCGCCCCGGACCGTCCAGGTGGATGCTGTTCGCCGTCCCGGCGGCCAGCGCGCGGTGCCACAGCTTCAAGAACTCGCCGGCCCGTCGATCTCCATGCCGCGCCGCCCCGAAGACCTCCTCCGGCTCCATATCCAAAAATCGCAGCCGCATGGCGCGATGCCCCATGATGCCTTCCAGGTGACCGATGCCGCCGCAACCGCAGTACCGCTCCTTGGGGTCCAGCGTGACCACCATGTGGCCCGCCTCCCAAACGCCATCGTTGTGCGGATGGCGGCCGTACCCGATGCCGTCGCCGAGGTACCACACGCGCACCAGGAGATCCATCGATTCATGGGTCGCGGCGATGCCCGCGGCCAGCGCGTCGGCATCGTTGATGGCGATCACCGGCACATCGATGCCGCCGGCCTTCAGCGCCGCGCGCAGTTCATCGGCGATGTGCAATCCCTTCAACTGACCCAGATTGGGCGATTCCAGAATCACGCCGCCGCGGATCACGCCGGGGAAACCGGCGCCCACGGATTCGATGGGGCCATCGGCCGCGAGCGCGCGGATCTGGTCGCGCAGAATCGCCACGATATCGCCGGCGGGAACGGTCTTCAGATCGACCTGCGGCTCCCCGGGGCCGGGATACATCTTCACGTTCCCCAGTTCGGCGCCCTCCACGATTCCCGCCCAGAGATGTCCCGTGGCCAGCACTCCGATGCTGCGTCCCATCAGCCCTCCTAAAACCGCATCAGCTTGTTGATGCCGTTGAATGCGGCTACCTTGTAACACTCTGCCAGAGTCGGATAGTTGAACACCGTCTCCACGAAGTAATCGATGGTGCCTTGGAGAATCATCACCGCCTGGCCGATGTGCAGCAGTTCGGTGGCCCCTTCGCCGATGATGTGCACGCCCAGGATCTGGCGCGTCTCCCGATGGAAGATCAGCTTGAGCCGGCCGCTGGTGTCGCCGCGGATCTGCCCGCGCGCCGTGTCGCGATAGTACGCCACGCCGACTTCGTAGGGAACGTCCGCCTCCGTCAACTGCTCTTCGGTCTGCCCGGTGAAGGAAATCTCCGGAATCGTATAAATCCCGTAAGGATAGGTTGCCGGGTTGGATTGAATCTTCAACCCGACCGCGTTGGCCGCCGCCAGCCGCCCCTGCTCCATCGACACCGACGCCAGACTCGGGAAGCCGATAATGTCGCCGGCCGCGAAGATGTTCGGCGCCTTGGTCCGGTACTCGGCGTCCACCGCGATGCGTCCGCGGCTGTCCGCTTCCAGGCCCGCGGCGGCCAGATTCAGCTCTTCCACGTTGCCCTGCCGGCCCACGGCGTACAGCAGGACATCGCCAGAGATGATCTTGTTGCTCTTCATGCGCGCCACCACGCCGTCCTTGCCCTTGTCTTCCACGGCGGCGACTTCTTCATTCAGCCGCATGGTGACCCGATGGTCGCGCAGGTTGTAGGAGAGCGCCTCCACCATCTCCGCATCGGCGAATTCCAAGAGGCGCGGGCGCTTCTCCACCAGAATCACGCGCGAGCCCAGAATGGCGAACATGCAGGTGTATTCCACCCCGATCACGCCCCCGCCCACCACGATCAGCGTCTTCGGAATTTCCGGGATGTCCAGGATCTGGTCGCTGTTGACGATGGTGCGCCCGTTGAGCGGCACCGTCGGGCTGGTGGCCGGCTTGGCGCCGGTAGCGATGATGACGATGGGTGCTTCCAGGTCGCACTGCCCGCGCGAGTTCTCCACGCGGACGTGCGTGGCGTCCAGAAAACTGGCCCGCCCGGTGATCACCTCCACGCCGTTGCGCGTCAGTTGCGCCTGGGTCACGTCGACTTCCGTCTTGATCACCTGGTTGACCCGGAACCCCAGGTCCGCCATGGTGATCTTTTCCTTGACGCGATAGTTGATGCCGTAGATGCCCTGGTATTGGAACCCGGAGAGGTGCATCACGGCCTCCCGCATGGTCTTGCTGGGAATGGTTCCAGTGTTGACGCAGGCACCGCCCACGATTTCGCGCTGTTCGATCACCGCCACGCGGCGGCCGCATTTGGCGCCCTGAATGGCCGCCCGCTGGCCGGCCGGTCCGGACCCGATGACGATGATGTCGAATGTCCGCAGTCAAGGCACTTCAGAAAAGATATGGCCGCCGATGAACGCAGATAAACGCCGATAAGCACTCCTGGTGTTATCTGCGTTCATCTGCGTTCATCGGCGGCTAAATGTGTTTTCTTTGCAACCCTACCCGTTAAAGCGGCTCTCGATTTCCTTCCAGTTCACCACGTTCCACCAGGCCGCCAGATAGTCCGGACGGCGGTTTTGATACTTCAGGTAGTAGGCGTGTTCCCATACGTCGCAGCCGAACACCGGGTTCTTGCCTTCCATGATCGGGCTGTCCTGGTTCGGCGTCGAAATAATCTCCAGGCCGGACGCCGTCTTCAGCAGCCACGCCCAGCCGGAACCGAAGCGGCCCACGCCCGCGGCGTTGAACTTTTCCTTAAACGTGTCGAAGCTGCCGAAGGTCCCGACGATGGCCTGCGCCACCTTACCCACCGGCGCGCCGCCCGCGTGCGGGCCCATGATCTTCCAGAACATGGAGTGGTTGATATGCCCGCCCCCATTGTTGCGCACGGCGGTGCGGATGTTCTCCGGCACGATCGCGCAGTTGTTGGCCAAAAGCTCCTCGATAGTCTTACCCGCCAGCGCCGGAGCGGATTCCAGCGCCTTGTTGAGGTTGGTCACGTAAGCGTTGTGATGCTTGCCGTGATGAATCTCCATGGTCAGTTTGTCGATATGCGGCTCCAGCGCATCGGGCGCGTAAGGCAGCGGCGGTAGTGTGAATGACATAGCAGTCTCCTATTGTTTCCTCGGAACGTTTTCGAAGGCATCGGCGAGCCGGAACATGGTGGTCTCGTCGAAGTGCTTCGTCAAGATTTGCATCCCCACCGGCAGTCCTTCGGCGGTATTCCCGCACGGTACGCTCATGCACGGTATGCCGGCCAGACTTCCGGTAATGGTAAAAATGTCGGAGAGGTACATGGCCAGCGGGTCGTCGACTTTCTCTCCCAGCTTGAAAGCCGGGAACGGAGAAACCGGCGCCACGATGGCATCCACCTCTTGAAACGCGTTGGCAAAATCGCGCGCGATCAGCGTGCGCACCTTCTGCGCTTTCAAGTAGTACGCTTCATAGTATCCCGCACTGAGTACATAAGTTCCCAGCATGATGCGGCGCTTGCACTCGGCCCCGAACCCCTCGCCGCGTGTGTTGCGATACATATCGGAAAGCGTGTCGGAGGCCAGCGATCGGGAAGTGTATCGAACCCCATCATACCGGGCCAGGTTAGAGCTGGCCTCGGCGGTAGCGATGATGTAGTAACACGCGATGGCGTACTCCGTAGCCGGCATACCGATCTCGCGGACCTCGCACCCCAGGGCCTGCAATTGGGCCACGCCCTTGGAGATCAAGTCGCCGGTTTCGCTCGTCAATTGTTTTAGATACTCGACGGGCAGTCCAAGCTTCAAGCCTTTTACGTCACGCGTCAGGTGTGCGGAATAGTCCGGCACCGGGGCCTCCGCCGAGGTGGAATCCCGCGGATCGCGCCCGCCGATCACACCCAGCACCGTCGCCGCGTCCTTCACGCTGCGCGCGAACGGGCCAATGTGATCCAGCGAACTGGCGAAGGCCGTCAGCCCGTAACGCGAAACCCTCCCGTAAGTCGGCGTCACACCCACCACGCCGCAGAAGGAGGCCGGCTGCCGGATGGATCCGCCCGTGTCGCTGCCCAGCGACACCACCGCCGTACCCTGTGCCACCACCGCCGCCGATCCGCCGCTCGATCCGCCCGGCACGCGATCGAGCGCCACCGGATTGCGCACCGGTCCGAACGCCGAGTTCTCGTTCGACGATCCCATGGCGAACTCGTCGCAATTCGTCTTGCCCAGAATCACCCCGCCGGCCTGCTCGATGCGCATCACGGCAGTGGCATCGTAGGGCGGGATGTACTCCGCCAGCAGGCGCGAGCCGCAAGTGGTCTTCACGCCCTTGGTGACGATCACGTCCTTGACCGCGATAGGTACGCCGCCCAGCGCCCCCGGATCTTCGCCACGCGCGATCCGTTCATCCACGCGCTGTGCCGCCGCCATGGCGCGCTCCGGGCAAAGGCGCAGGTAGGCGTTGGTCTTCGGATTCTCGGCTTCGGCGAAGCGCAGCGCAGCGGCGGCCAGTTCGCTGGCGCTGAATTCGCGCGCGAGCAGGGCCTGCCGCACGCGATCGATGGTCAGGGAGGGAATATCCATGCTATCCATGGCGCGTATTTAACGTTCGATGACTTTCGGTACTTTGAAATAGCCGGCGCCGGGTTGCGGAGCGTTGGCCAACGCCGCCTGGTTGCCCAACGGAGCCACCGGCACGTCGGCGCGCAGGGTGGCCGTTTCCCCGGCTTCGAAGAGCACCTGCGTCATGGGTTCGACGCCCGAGGTGTCCACTTCGTTGAGCCGGTCCATATGTTCCAGAATGCCGTCGAGATCCGTCCGCAGTTTGCCGATTTCCCCGTCGGTGAGCGTCAGATTGGCCAACCCCGCGACGTAGCGAACTTCCTTTTCGGTAATCTTCACGCTTGTGCCTTTTTCCGCGAAAGCTTGTAGAGATCGCGCATCACCGGGTCGGCGATGGCATCGGCGTCGTCCGCCGGGAGCGCCGGCATCGCCTGGCGCGCCATCACCGGTTCGCGCCGCCGCGGCACGATGCGGAATTCCAGGTCTTCCACCAAGCCTCGCCCCAGCGTCTTTTCCAGATTGTTCAGGATGTGCGGAGTCAGGGCGAACAACTGGCGCTGCCAGGTATGGTCCTCGACTTCGACCACCAGGCGGGTGCGCACCAGTTTCGCCGGCCGGGTATGCCCAGCGATCTTCTTGCCCACGGCTTCGGGCCACGCCGCGCAACACAGTTGTTCGGGCGTGATCGCATCGCCGGACAGTCTCAGTCCCCGGATGAGCTTGCTGGCGCGTTCCATGGTAGGCAGGAACTTGATTTTATCACGTAGGGTCGGGAGGGCTGGGGGATTGGTGGTGCGATGGTTAAGTGCTTAACCGTTTTGGGGACACGACGAACGGGGAGCGTATCCCGCAGGGCAAACCCTGGGACAGACAGCGAATTTCCGGCAAAGAGCGCCGGAAATTCATGTCAGTCCCGGGTTTGCGGCGTATTTCGGCCCACCGCCCCAAAACGGTTAACCACCCGAGGCGGCGGAGGCCCGGCCGTTAATTCACGGCCGGCGCCGGGACGAAGACCAGCCCGCGTTCGGACGCCGTATCGAGCAGCCAAAGGGGCTCGCTGCCCAGTTCATTGAGGCGGAAGACGGAGCCCATCGGAATCAGCGCCGACGGTGCGCAATCGCAGGCCAGCGCGGAACGGTCGCCGGTGGCCACCTGGATGGTGGTCACGGCCCGGCCAGTCGCGCTGGCCACGAAAAGCTTTTGCCCGTCGGGTGAAAACGCCAGCGCGCTAGGCGTCTCGATTGCATCGAAGGAGCGCTCGGTGGCTGCGCCGGCGATGTCCTGGAATAGAATCAACTTACCGCTGGAAATGACGGCGGCGTCGTGACCGCCCGGCGCAAAGGCGGCGAGT
>JADGNT010000877.1 GCA_017883345.1 Candidatus Solibacter sp.
GTACGCGTTTGTTCCCATGGCTCGCGCCATGGGCTACTTTCTCGCGCCCCTCCGGGGCTGATGCCCATGAAAGTTACCAGCAAAATGTAGAAACTCCAGCGACAGGCCGGAGGCCTGTCCCACTACAGATCCGTCCCGCGCCGCCACCGCTCCTCGAACAGCGCTTTCATCGCCTCGCCCATGCCTTCGTGCTGGAATACGACGGCGGTCCAGGTGGGGCGCGTGATCACCGGGTCGAGCAGCGCCAGCATGCCGTTCTCGCCATCGAACACGGCGAGTTTCATGGGCAGCGATTCGGCGATCCGCACCTGTACCCCGCTGGCCACGTATTCCACCAGCCGCTGCCGGTGGACGGTGTCCAGCGACGCGGATTCCAAAAGCAACCGGCACACCACACCGCTCAGGCCGGCCTGTTTCACCAGCTTTTCGTCGAGCGGATCCACGGCGTAGGGGGGCCGGGAGAACTCCAGATACTCGTGCTTCACTTCCATCAGCATGCGGCGGTATTCAGCCCCGGTTTGCGCCGGTTCGGTCACAATGCGCAGGAAGTCGAGGGTGCCGCGTCCGCCCTGACCTTCGGCGTAGAGCGACTTGAGGTCGTCGATCAGGGCTCCGCCGGCGCGTCCGTTGTCGGTGAGTTCCTGTTCCAGAACCTGCCGCTTGCGAGCCAGATATCCGGGAATCGCCAGGCTGGGTTCCACCGCCGAGAAGAGCTTCGTCTTTTCCTGGACTACCTGTGCGAAGCCCTTTTCCACAAGGCTGTCCAGCACTTCATAGATTTTCTGCCGCGGCACGTGCGCCCGGGCAGCCAGTTCCAGCGCCTTGAACTTGGGATGGCCCAGCAGCACGAGGTACGACCGCGACTCGTAAGCATTGAGCCCAAGCTGTTGCAGGCGTCGCCAAAACCGTTGAAAATCAACTTCGCCCAATTCTTCGCTCATATTCCTCAACCTTATCAAAGCCGGGCTACCTTTCGTTAACGGTCTCCCGAGCCCAAAACCCTACCGCTATAGACTACAATGTTTCCAAAGGGTTATCCACGAGACACACGGGTGAGTTCTCAGTCGGTGACGAAGCGGTTTTCAGAATTCAGACCCCGATAGCCCGGCATTATCATTTGACTTGCTGGCAGTAGAACTCTACAATGACGGACGGATAGTGTATGTCTGAGAACAGTACGGGGAAGAATGGACCTTCCGGTTCGGGAACGCCGCCCAAGTCCAAGATCCGGATCGTGGTCGCGGACGACCATCCGATCTTCCGCGATGGACTTTGCCGCCTGCTGGCCCTGGAAGAGGATTTCGAAGTCGTCGCCCAAGCCCAGGACGGACGCCAGGTGCTGGATGTTCTGCAACAGCATGAACCCGATATTCTGCTGCTGGATCTGAAGATGCCCGGCCTGGACGGCCTGGCCACTTTGCAGCGTCTCCAGATCGCCAAGAACAAAACCCGTGTGATTGTTCTGACCGCTTCCGACGATAAGAATGAATTCGTCCAGGCAATGAAATTGGGGACCTCCGGGATTGTTTTGAAACAGACCGCGACGGAACTACTCATCAAGAGCATCCGCAAAGTCCACGCCGGCGAAATCTGGCTCGATTCCCACACCACCGCCGCCGTGATCCGCCAGTTCGTCGCCAACGACGAAGCTCCCGTGCATTCTCTTCCTCCGGCGCCGGTTACGCGCGAGCGCGAACGTTCCCCGCTCAGCCAGCGCGAGCGCGAAATCGTGGCGCTGGTGGCTCAAGGTTTCAAGAACAAGGAGATGGCCGAGAAGATGTTCATCAGCGAGCAGACGGTGAAGAACCACCTGCACAACATCTTCGACAAGCTCGGCGTTTCCGACCGCCTGGAACTGGCGCTGTACGCCATCCACAACAACCTGCACACCGGCAGGTAGACACGCTATATCCCGACGAAGGTTCCCCCCACTCAAAGGATGGCATACGCCCGGGGCAAACAGGGTTGGATGGAGGCGGCTGGGATAACGTCAGGTGGCGAAGGGTCTGCGGAATGGAGATTCTCGGCTGCGACATTAAACCCGTTGTCGGCGCTACTTCCTCGTCAGCACGGCCGCCAGAAACCGGAGTTCGGACTCCACTTCGGCGGGATCGGCCACAGTATCGGCGATTTCCTGGCGAAAGAGTTCGCGATACCGCTTGCGAAGCCTGTGAATGGCCACCTTGAGCGCCCCCTCTGACGTGTTCATTTCGCGAGCCAGTGCGGCATACGGCGCGTCGGACTGCCCGAGAAGGAACACCTTCAACCGCTCGAAATGCTCCGGGCGGCCGTGATGCACGAACTCGTTGCGCAATTTCTCCACGACTCGATCGAGCACCGAAAGCGCCCAGCGCTGTTCGAAGATCCGCTCCGGCGTCTCATCGTGCGCAGGCTCGCGTTGGTAGCGGTCTTCGCCTGACGAGAATTCGAGGGACAGGACGGTCCCCCCGCCGCGTTTCTGCGCCCGAATACGATCTGCCTCGTCGGCTAGAAAGAATCTCATTGAAGTGAGAAGAAATGCCCGAAACCGCCCCTTCTCCGGGTCGGCGCGATCGAGATATCGGCCTTCCAGCACGCG
>JADGNT010000878.1 GCA_017883345.1 Candidatus Solibacter sp.
GATTTCTTCAGTAATCATCGCCGCCACTTCGCGCGGAATCCCTTCCAGCACGATCGCGAACACGCCCGCCTCGTCCAGCGCCACCGCGTCGCGCATCAGTTGTTCGATCGCCTTCAGCGACTTCCCCTGGACCTTGTATCCGCCCATGGCGTGAACCGACTGCGGCGTTAGCCCGATGTGCCCCATCACCGGCACTTCCGCGTCGATGATCCGCCGGACCAGGTCCACCCTCTTCGCGCCGCCTTCGACCTTCACCGCTTCCGCGCCGGCTTCTTTCAGAAACCGCGTGGCATTGCGCAGGGCCTCGCCGGTGTCCACCTGGTACGACGCATACGGCATGTCCGCCACCAGCAGCGCGCGCTTCACTCCGCGCCGCGCCGCCCGCGTGTGGTGCAGCATTTCTTCCATGCTGACGGGCAGCGTGTTCTCGTATCCCAGTACCACCTGCGCCAGCGAATCGCCCACCAGGATCACGTCGATCCCGGCCTCGTCCACCACGCGTGCGGTGGCGTAGTCATAGGCGGTCAGCGCAGTGATGGTTTCGCCCTGCTGCTTTTTTTCGAAGAGAGTGGTGGTGGTGATCTTGGGGCGGGAATCGCCCATCGGAATGACGCTCACGTTTCCTCCAGTGCAGTCCCAATTCCCGTGGGTGCCCCACCCTGACCGATTTTGGAAGGGTGGGAAACGGTGAATTCCGGGTACCGCCTGTTACAGCTCTATAGATGCAGCCTACCAGATTTGCGGCTTACTTCTTCGCTTTTCTCCGGTCGTTCCCGGTGCGCCGCTCCTTGCCACGCCGGTCTTTGCCGGTGCGTGTGCTATCGCCTTCCGCCAATCCTAGCGTACGCCGCTCCATCTTTGCCCGGACAGGCCCCTTCCTGCGTTCCGCTTTCCTGCGTTCGGTCTGTGCCATTCGTTCGTCCCCCCTACCGTAACGCCACCTTTATAACATCCTGTCCCGCCCGCAAGCACCACCGGAATTCTACCCCATCGCTCGATGGGACGGTGTACTTCCGATAGGGCGCTTGCTTTCTCCTTGAGCGCGGTCACGCCCAAGGCGCAGAATGTCGGCTCTCGACGAAACTCCCATGGACATTACCGCCGACCGCCGCTCCTTCCTCGCCTACTTCTCCGGACTGGGTTTGGCCTCCACGCTTTTTCCCGGCGTGCTCTGGGCGAAAATCAGTGAAGAGAAAATGCCCAGCCTGACCCGCGCAACCCTGCGCGCCGCCGCCGAGGTCGCCGGTCTTGACTTCACCGACGAGCAACTTGACCGGATGCTCAAGGGCGTCACCGAAAATGCTGTCATTCTGCGCGAGCTGCGCCAGATCGAAATCGACAACAGCGTCGCCCCGCCCTTTTACTTCAATCCCATGCTGCCCGGCATGAAGCTGGACCGCACCCGCCGCCCGTTCCGGCCCAGCCCGCCGCCGCGTGTTTCGCGGCCGCGCAATTTGGAAGACGCCGCATTCTGGCCGGTCACCCAGTTGGCCGAACTGCTCCGCACTCGCCAAGTCACCTCGGTTGAACTCACCGGGATGTATCTCGCCCGCATCCGGCGATACAACCCGAAGTTGAAATGTGTCGTCACCCTGACCGACGATCTCGCCCTCCGCCAGGCGCGCCAGGCGGACAAAGAGATCGCGTCAAGCCATTACCGCGGCCCGCTTCATGGAATTCCTTACGGCGTAAAAGACCTGTTCGCCGTCAAGGGCTATCCCACCACGTGGGGCGCCGCTCCATTCAAGGACCGCGTCATCGACGTGGACTCGACCGTGGTCACGCGCTTGCGCGATGCCGGGGCCGTATTGGTAGCCAAGCTCGCGACCGGTGAACTCGCACTTGACGACATATGGTTCGGCGGCCAGACCATGAACCCGTGGGACACTTCCATGGGTTCGCAGGGCTCTTCCGCCGGCCCCGCTTCCGCCACCGCCGGCGGACTGGTCGGATTTTCCATCGGCACCGAAACTTGGGGATCGATCCTCGCGCCATCGGCGATCTGCGGCGTGACCGGACTGCGGCCCACCTTCGGGCGCGTCAGCCGCTACGGCGCCATGGCCCTGAGCTGGACCATGGACAAGACCGGACCCATGTGCCGCAGCGTCGAGGACTGCGCGCTCGTCCTGCACGCCATTCAGGGAACGGACAATCTCGATCTCGCCGCCGTGGACGTGCCCTTCAACTGGGACGCCGCGCTCGACGTGCGCAAGCTCCGCGTCGGCTACCTCAAGGCTGCCTTCGACGACACCCGTCAGACGCCGCAGGTGAACGCCAACGACCGCGCCGCGCTCGACAAGGTCCGCAGCCTCGGCATCGAACTGGTGGAGTTCAAGCTTCCGGACCATCCCAACGTCGATCCGCGCGTCATCCTGAACGGCGAAGCCATCCCCAGCCTTCGCGATCCGCTGGAAACCCACCCAGCGGAACTCGCGCGCCAGGACCGCATCGCCAGCCAGAATACCTTCCGCTTCATTCCCGCCGCCGACTACGTTCAGGCCAACCGCGCGCGCACACTGCTTATGCAGGCGATGGATAAGCTCATGTCGAACCTCGACGTCTATCTCTTGCCCTA